>JBCDKV010000006.1:0-20699 GCA_038746215.1 Bacteroidota bacterium
CGAAGAAAATAATAGCGACTTTATCGAGATAAACGAGCGATTATTTTCAAAGTCAGGTTCGGAAAATATTGGTTTACAGGAAGATAGTACTCCAAACATGCTCTTAGATGTAGTTTAGGTCAATATCCGCAAATTGAGCAACAAGTATACTCCGTAATTCTCTTCGGACGGAAGCACAAATTTAAACTTATTTTTTCTCCAAAAAATAAGTTGAAATTTGTGCTTCCGTCCACAAAAAACCTTTCGGCATACTTGTTGCGCGATCTCAAGCACGCCAACAGGATTTATTCCAAGGACTTCGTGCACCCTTAAATAAAAATTAGCAATTTGAGACTAAAGCGCCAACCAATTTTGCAATCCAGGTAGACATATTACTTTGTACAGTCGTGATTATAAGTGCTTAGTGTCTAACTTCTGACCTCTTACTGCTGTCCTCTCACCCATCATACTGCGACAAATTCAAAAATTCGATAATCGTAATTAGTTTTTCCGCATATCGCTTATCCGTCGCATAACCTGCCTTTTTCAGTCCGTGCGCCCAATTTTTATAATCTGTTACTTCCAGATTCAATAAATGCTTGTAGCGATCTCCCGTCAATAAGATTGAGTGTTCTCGATAACTTTCCCAAGCCGACTCGAAGACGCGAAACATATCGTAAGCACTATCGTCTGTGTAATTGCGACAAGTACAGCCTTTGCATTTGGAGCGACATTTGATGCCAAAATGATTGGACGACTCGACCGCTAACCGACTATCTCCCGCATCTGATTCCAACAAACCCTGCGCCAATGTGATACTGGCTGGAATACCAAATTTTTGCTGCTCGGTGATGGCAGTTTGGGCGAATCGCTTGACGTAATTCTTGCAATTATTCATATGGAAAGCGACGGTAGCTTCGTCTACTTTGTGCCGTTTAGCATAAGTGGGATTAAGTATGAACCCCAGATTGGCGAAGCGGTTTGCTTTGCGATCTTTCCACTTTTTGTTGTTTATTTTTGGTACAGGCGCAGCACTCGTCAAGGAAGTATTCATCGCATGACTATTCACAGCGGCCGCCTCCGAAAAAAAGATCGGGGCAGCGGCTTGCGATTTCATATCTAACTGAAAACTAATGTCCTTCACCAAGCAAAAATAAGCGAGGAAGGCAATCGAAAGCACCTTAAACCAATGCTGATAGAGGTAAATTTGTACCTGCCGAAGCTTGGGCAAGAGTGGTTGGTAAAAATCTAATTTTTTCATAATTTAAAACAAATTGTTCTGAATGGATAAAAGTTGCTTCTAAGATACGGGCATTTTGGATAGCAAGCAAGCCCATTTTTTGACATTTTTTTGCTTATTCTGCTCTAAACCTGAAAATTAGCTTCTTTTTCAACACGAAATGTTGATAAAATGTGAGTTTCTTTTTTTGGGGGAATAGAATAAGAAACTCACATTTGAACTCACTGGATCGGTAAGCCCTGAGGATTGCCGAGCCTACTATACCTATCGAATACCTAGTACCCACATAGCTACACTAGCTGCTTTTCTTAGTGTTTCTAAGTACCCTTAGTGTTTCAATTTGTGTTTTGTCCAGTAATGTAACGCCTACTTTTATACTGCATCTAAAACACTTGCATCATAGTAGCCACTTTGCCTCGTTGAGAATACGAAAAAAATAACATATCTTGACCTTAGTGAAAGCTCAATAATAACTTAAACCATTAAAATTGTTCTTTTGGCAGCTAAGCAATACAAAAAAGTAAGTCCGTAGCCCTGCTATGCACTGATTTTTTGTATTGCTTAGCTACTCAAAATAACTGCTTTTTCTGGCTCAATTTATTAATGATCTTTCACTTAAGTAATTATTCACTTATTGCTCAGTTTATTTTTAAGTATAATCATCGCTCCTACTCAACACAACATACTTGATAAAATGAAACAACTCATACTCATTAGTTTACTGCTACCTGTCCTTTGCCTAGCGCAATCTCCGACGCAAAATATACAAGGCATCATCGTAGATCGAGACACCAAACAAGCCCTCATTGGTGCTACCGTGAAAGTAAGTGATCTGGGTGAAAATTTTGGAACGGTCACGGATGTGGATGGCTCTTTCCTCATCGAAAATGTACCCGTCGGACGGCATACCATCGAGGCACAATATTTGGGCTACGATGCCTATTCGGAAGAGGGGGTGATCTTGAACGCTGCAAAAGCACTCTACCTCAATATCGAACTCATCGAATCGGTGGCAAAGCTCAATGAAGTCGTCGTTTCTGCTTTCAAAGGTAATGAACCGCTTAATGAATTATCAGTGGTCAGCACACGCTCCTTTTCGGTAGAAGAGACCCAACGCTATCCTGCGAGTGCAAATGATCCGGGTAGAATGGCGATGGGTTTGCCAGGCGTGCAAGCTTCCAGAGATACTCGCAGTGACGTGGTCATTCGAGGTAATTCATCGGTCGGTTTGCTTTGGCGACTGAATGGCATTGATATTCCCAACCCCAACCACTTCGCACGTCGAGGTTCTTCGGGTGGCGGCATCACTATTTTTAGCATCAGCATGCTCAGTAATTCCGATTTTTCAACGGGTGCTTTTCCTGCGGAATACGGCAATGCTTTTTCGGGCGTTTTTGATCTAAAATTTAGAAAAGGTAATATGCAGGAACGCGAATATACCTTTCGAGCGGGTATCCTTGGACTAGACTTCTCGACAGAAGGCCCAATTCAGGAGGGAAGAAGCAGCTATTTGGTGAACTATCGCTATTCGACACTGGGTATTTTGAATAGTTTGGGCTTCTTTTTAGTCGGTCCACGCACCAATAATACCTTCCAAGATCTATCTTTCAATCTGCATTTTGAGAGCGAAAATCGCAGATCGCAGCTCGATTTTTGGGGTATTGGTGGTTTGAGTAGCGAGATTTTTAGCGCAAAGGAAGACTTGGATGATAGCAATGTATTCGATGATTACCTGACCCGTGACAATCAAACCAATATGGCAGCAGTTGGACTAACGCATACCCTGCTTATCGACGAAAAATCTTATCTAAAAACGACCTTAGCCGCCATGGGGCAAACCATCGATTATCTGAACGATACCATCAATATCCGTACCAATACGCCCGTCAACATCAACGAAGAACGCTACGATCAGAACCGCATTTCGCTGGCTGCTTGTTACAGTCGCAAACTAAACACCAGACTCACCCTCAAAGCAGGGGCTTTCGCGAGTGTGTTGACTTATGATTTATTTCAGGACAGTTTAAGCTACATCAATAACGCGAGAAACACTAGCCTAAACGAGCAAGGAGCTGCGGGCTTAGTTCAGCCGTGGATTCAATTTCGCTACCGACCAACTATTCAATGGACGATCAATATTGGAGCACATAGTCAATATTTTGGCTTGGGCGGAGATCAACCGACCTTCGAACCACGCTTGGGCATTGCCTATGCTTTGAACGAGCGGCAGACGTTGAGCTTTGCCTATGGTCTGCACAGCCGAATTTTACCTGTCGGTGCTTATTTTACCCAAATTGAACGAGCCGACGGTAGTTTTGACACGCCTAATCGAACGCTCGACTTAATCAAAGCGCATCATTTGGTGCTTGCCTATGACCATAAAATCGGTCGAAATGCTCGTTTCCATGTCGAGGCTTACTATCAGCGACTTTACGACGTGCCTGCTGCTGCTGACCCAAATAGTAGCTACTGGATGCTCAACGACATCGACGGATTTCCGAAACAAGCACTGCTGAGTGATGGTCAAGGACGAAACTTTGGCGTAGATGTGTCTTTAGAAAAAGCTTTCCAGCAGGGCACGTTTTTCATTTTGTCGGGTTCTGTGTTCGCTTCGCAGTTTAGGACACGAGCCGATGAAAATTGGTTGGATACGCGTTACAATAGCGATTTTGCGTTCACTTTTTTGGGTGGTAAAGAGTGGTCGTTAAAGAAAAGCGGTGTCTTTCAACTCGGCTTAAAAATCTTATCCAACGGTGGTATGCGCTTGCCTGAATTGACCAGCGATCAACTCATCAATGGCAGTTCACGTCTCGCTCCCATCAGCAACATCAATAGTTACACCAATTCTGCGCGCACCTATTTTCGTCCTGATCTACAGATCGCTTACCGAAAGGATAGAGCTAGCAGGGCATGGCGCATCGCTTTGGATATTCAAAATGTGGTGAGCCGCATTAATGATGATGGGCTGGAGTACGTTTTCGATGGCGAGACTCAGACTTGGGATTTTAGAAAGCAAAGTGGTTTGACGCCGATTTTGAGTTTTCAGATTGATTTTTGAAAAACCAGATCATTTCTTCAAATCAGAAAATTTCCCTTTCTCCCATTTCCTCTATATCTTCGCTCGTGATAATATTTTTTGAGTACAGACGAACGAAGTAGTAAGCGCAATATGTCTAGTTGCTCTGCGCTGAGGTTCATATCTATTCCCATTTCGCTCATAAATTGGTAGGCTTAGACTTGACAAGTTTTTAAAAATTACCGAGTTTTTAGCTCAAAATCTGGCATACCATTTTATACTAGGAAGGGAACAAAAACAATACACCTAAGATGAGTAATACCATTACACTTTCCACCGACATGAAAACCCTATACCTCATTGATGACGAACGCGCCATCCCTTTCGATCTCACGGGCAAAGGTGCTATCATCGGTACGCTCGGCGGACAAGTCACTGTCATAAGTGCCTCTTCTGGCAAACAACTTGCCTCCAAAGTTACGGGCAAAGAAAACCGCAAAGAATTTCCGATTAAGAATAACCAATGGACCGTCAATTTTAATGAGGAGTTTGGGGTGATGCATGTGGTTGGGGTAGTTGAGGTCGACGTATTTATATCCAATCCAATAAATGGTGGCAAATGCAGTAAAGTAGGCTATGACTTGGAGAAACAAATTGTAAGTATTCGTCGAATAGGAGACACTTTGGAGGTGAAAAGTATGGTTAAGAAAACGCTAGCGGATGATAAAGATGCTTAAATACTTGTCCTAATATTATAATTCAGCTAGGCAGGTATTGAGTGATTTTAAAGGGTAATTTCATGCTCTTCATCCAAGTAAAAGTATATGCGAGATAAAATACATGGTGCGGTTCGTAGAGCATTAGAAAAAGAGCTTTGGAGTATCTCCAAAGATTTATTTCGTTTGAGGCTGAAAGGAAAAACTAAAATCGAAATTGATTTAGAGGCAAGAAAGCTTTCAGACCTTGAACAAAAAATACGATGCATATTTATTGAAGTCAAAACGCTGGGCGGCAAATCTGTGTTACATGATTTTTATCGCGCCTATGGACAGTATCATTTCTACAAATATTGTCTTGCAAAGAAAGAACTGGATCAGGATATTTAGTAACGGACAAACAATAAGTTTCGCATTTTGACCGAGCAGATTTTGTTCTGATACAAGGCGAAAAACACAGGAATCCTCTCGGCTGGCGAGGCTTTTCAACGAAGTAGCAGGACGAAAGATGCCGTCATAAATCGGGAAGTTATTATTTGATCGTTACTTACTTAGCAACTTCGCTTACATCCTACGAAAAAATACAAGCTATTGAAGATTTAAAAGAATGGGTAGTGGATGCAAAAATCAATTTTATTGTAGTAGATATTGAACAAGAAAAGATTGTACAATGGATAAGTTATTGAAGAGGCGACAGATTTTAAGAGAGTTTCTTGAAAAAAAGCAAGGCTTTCCCAGCAAGGAATATCCCCTATTGCACGACATCATCAGTATAGATGCTGCAGAGCATTTCTATTTACAGACGACTATCGGTTGGGACGAAGGCGTACATGTTTGTGAAATTAACTATCACCTTGAACTCAAAGATGATGGGCGAATTTGGATACACGAATTCAAAGGAGACATTGATTTTTCCGAGTATCTACTGGATTATGGCATACCCAATACAGAAGTTTTCTTTATGGTGTATAAGAATCAGAAAGAAATGGAACAGCTAGAGGAAATGAATAAAATTAAACCACTGTTAGATCATTCTGATAATCCAATCCACAGATTGTACGAGCGTAAACTTATCTTAAAGAATTTCCTCTCCAAAGAACGAGAAAAGTACGAGCGAAATGACTTAACTACTTCTTTGACGATAGATCAGGATGAACAACACTATGTGCTTTCAGAGCTAGGATGGCACCAAGGAACATTTCGATATTTGACCCTTTACCATTTTGAGCTTAAAACAAATGGTCAAATTTGGATACACGAAAATCGTACAGATGCAGATATATCTGACTATTTTTGGGAGATGGGCTTGCCTCATTCGGACTTATTTTTCTCACAGTCTCTTGAAGCCAAAACTCAGTATCAAAACAAGAAGAACAAAATCATTAGTTAACTAATTGTTACCTATTCATTAAGACTGTACGAAGTCTCATTTTTTACCTTTGACTCAGTCATAGTTCAAGTCAATGTCAAAAAATCGCGCAATAAGTATAATCAGGGACTTTTTCGGATTTATTTCAAGCATTGCTTAAACCTTCGTACACGCCTAATTACTATTGAAAATATATGCGTGATAAAATTCATAGTGTAATAAGAACTGCCTTTGAGAAAGATGGATGGGTGGTTCAGAGAGACCCTTTCAGATTTCCGCTGGAAAATGTAGAGGTTGAAATTGATTTAGCAGTTGCTAAGTTGGCTAATTTGATTAAAGAGGAAGATATTATTTTAGTGGAAGTCAAAAGCTTCCCAAATCAGGATAAATCCGTCATTTATGACTTTTACCAAGCTTACGGACAATACGATTTTTACCGCTTTTGGATGGATAATAAGTTACCAAACAAAGAAATCTATTTAGCTGTTTCTTCTAAAACTTATCACAAGTTGCAAGCAGTGGGTGCAATAAGAGCATTTATTCAGGCAAAAAAGATTAACTTTGTAGTAGTGAGTATCAAATCTGAAAAAATAGTAGAATGGTTAAAGCATTAGATAAAAAAGCGATATTAGAGAATTTTATTCAGGAATATATTTACCTGCCCAATGAGGATTTTCCTCATTTAAGGCAAGTTTTCAGTAAAGATACTGAGGAAAAGCACTTCATTCTTACCTGTACAGGTTGGAACGGAGAGTTACATACGCATTATACTGTTTTCCATTTTGAACTACAAAATAATGGGATTATATTAGTCCATGAAAATAGAACAGATAATACTTTAGACGATTGGTTTGAAGAGCATGGAATTTCATCTGACACATTAATCGCTGCTTGGGGACTAGAACCAGAAGAAAAAGTGGCTTAAGCTGATTTTTAATTTACCTATCATCTTTTCCCAAAATTATCTAGGAGTGTACGAAGTTTCATGTTTCTTAATATTTTACTTGAAAATAAACTACGTGCAAGAAATTCACGCAACAAGTATGTCTAGTAAGTCTCTTCGGACGTGAACACCCTTTGAGCATACTTGTTGCGCGATTTCAAGAGCCTTACTAGGATTTATTCCGAGTATTGCTTAAAACTTCTTACGCGCTTAAAAATTATTTAATTATACTTCTCCCTGCACTGGCAGAAACCAATAATCCTATGTAAATAAGTTTCAGATGCTTACAACGACGAACATAAAAGCGATCATAGAAAGCTTTATTGAAGAATACAATGATTTGCCGAGTGAAGATTATCCTCATTTAAGACATATCCACAGCAAAGATGAGGAAGAAAGGCATTTCATATTGACCTGCATTGGATGGAATAAAAGGAGATTTACTTACTACACCGTCTTCCACTTCGAATTGAGAGAAGATGGCATCATTATCGTACACGAAAACAGAACCGACAATACCCTAGATGAATGGTTCGAGGCTAGAGGTATTACTTCTGATACTTTACAGGCTGCTTGGTCACTTGAAATGAAAGAGGAGACCTTAGGCATTAAGATTTTTGACTAGTCTTTCTGCCTGCTCGAACGATTTCAGCAATAGACTTTTTTTGTAGCTTGCTGTCTATCCACCATATGGTCATTTCGTCTATGCCACCTAGTGGGACTCTGCCTTTTATTTCTTGGCGCATCTGATTGATGTAATTTTTTAAATCTTGAAGAAGATACTTTACTTCGTCTATTGGTACTGAAGGTAGTTTCTTTATCTTGTCAAGAAACTTTAAGTAATATTCTAAATATTGATTATTGTCTTTAATTAAAAATCTATTTGTACTTCTGATTGTATTGTCAAATAATTCAAAGTCATCTATCTCATAAGAAGAAATCAGCTTCACAAAATACATCCCTCTGTTGGTTTCCATACGTGTACTATTTTTGTTACTGCTTGCTAGAAGTCCATTTGTCCAATAAATACAATCACTGAACAAATCTCCTACGAACAATAACAACGAAGTATTCATAACGAACACTTTTTTGGTTGACTCAGGAAAAGTAAATCTTTTCAATCCATCCTCCACTAATTCAGAAATTTTTTTTGCTTCAGAGGTAATACCATAATTAATGTTATAGACTAACTTAAACTGATAATATTTTTGAAAAAGTACCTTTTGATGATGTGTATTTGCTGGCTCTTCTTTTTCAAGTTTTTCTAAAATTTCATTAAAAAGATCAAATCTTTCTCTTTTGAAACAAGCCGCTAAAAAATTTGAAAGATCAATAATATAATTATAAAACGCCTCTTCCTTATACTTAGGATTTTTATCCCACCAATTCATAGCTTTGTATCTATAATCAAATACTTTGTCGTATTCTCCTATATTCTGATAAAAAAAACTGCTACTTTGATAGTACCTATGTTCTGCTATTATAGACTTAAAATCGTCTTGTTTTCTATTTAGTATTAGGCCTGCTTTATTTCTAAATTTTTCTTTTTCCCCATCTTTTATCTGAATATTCTGAACAGAATCCTTCCAAATCCGATCATATAAATCTAAATACTGATACTCTTCCTGCGCTGCTTCTAAATTCTCATTTTTTTCTTCTAAAAGTTGTTCTAATTTTTCAGGATAACCTTTCTGCTTGGTTGCTCGGACTAGCTTTCGTTCCTCTTTGTTAATTACCAACAACGACAAATGATCCCCCAACTCCTCCGCCAATTGCTTTGCCTCCTGTAAAGCAGCTTCGCACAAATCGTACAACTCACGCTCGTAGAGATATTTGGCATCCATGAGGTGTTCTTTGATTTGGGCGGCACGCGATTTTTTGCTGTGGTAGTCACGCATAGAACGGAGGATGGCGTTGTAGAGGTAAGCTTTATCGACAGAGAGGTGTTTGAATTTGGCTTTGAGGACAGACTCATCGTAGGTCTCCATTTTGTTGATGGTATTGAAAAGCTGGAGGTAAGCTGCATCTTTTTTACCCGACTTTTTGGCATCTAGATTGAAGTAGCGTTTCTCTGACTTGGACATGGCATGGATGAGGCGGTAAAGGTCTTTTTTTCTTTTCATCGTTCTGATCTAGTAGTAGTTTTTGAGATGTTATTACTTACACAAAACGCTTCTGAGGATTCCTTGGTTGAGATCGTTATTTCTGCACCACAAAAGTGTATCTTTTTGCTGCTTGAACGTTCTGTTATTAGTTTTGCATAGCAAAACAGCACTAACCAATATTGACTTTTCTGATCTACCGTAATTATTGACAAGTTTATCTGCTTGCTTGACATTATTTTTTGAAAATCGAATTAAAAACGAAGTTTTTAATTCGATTTTCAAAAGGCCCTTCGGACAGAAATGATGTTGTTTTTGATGATTTTTTCAAAAAATCATCAAAAACAACATCATTTCTGTCCAAAAGGACACCTCAATTGCTAATTTTTATGAAATAAAAATTAGCAATTGGAACACCAGAGTGTCAACTACTTTTGCGACTCGGATAAGCATGTCTAATTATTTCATGCTCTTTTAGTTCAAGAACGATCGCTTGTTGCTTAATGAGCAACTTCATCATACCTTCTATTTATTCACATTATTAAAAATCACCCATGTTGCGAATTTGCTTCTGCTTACTTTGCTTTTTGCTGTCCGTTAATTGCTTGAAAGCCAATGGAAACGACGAAGAAATCAATATTTTCCTCGATTGTAGCTTCTGCAATGACTCCCAAATTAAACAGGAACTGGATTACCTCAATTTTGCTGTTGATGCTTACCGCAGTAATCTTCACATCTTGCTCAATCGCCAACGCCTCGCGAGTGGCGGCAATCAATACAATCTAGAAATCATCGGACGCGAACAGTGGACGGGAGAAAAAGTGAGCTTCCAGTTCAATTCTCAGCCGACCATGACCAGTTTTGAGGAAAATCAACTGATTATTGCCAAACTAAAAATAGGAATTGCGCCTTTTTTGGCTAAAACGGCATTGCAAGAAGGACTTAATTTAGAAGTTAAAAAGCCCGATAATAGCGTAGCACGCGTAACGCCTTACGAATCCTTTTGGCGCAATTGGATTTATGAAGTTGGTAGTAATTTAAGTTGGGACAGCGAAGCGGTACGCAGCAATTTACGTTTTCGCGCCGATGCTGATATTGACAATGTCACGCCCGAATGGCGTGTTCGCCTGCGCCCTTTCTATTCTTACAGTAGACAGAGCGTGGATACCGAAAGTGGCAAAGCGATTGCCGTTCGTGAAAGTCGCTATTTTTCGGGTTCGGTGGTCAAGAGCATCAGCGACCATTGGTCAGTGGGCTTTTTCAATAGCTACTATTCCAATAATTACAACAATATCAATCTGGATATTTGGATTGCGCCGGCTATTGAATACAGCGTTTTTTCTTACGATGAAGTACCCATGAAGGAATTTACCGTCGCTTATCGGGTAGGCTATTTATCGAGAAGCTACATAGAAGAAACGATTTATAGTTTGATGGAAGAACAACGCTATCGACACATGCTGAATATTGATTTGCGGATGCGTCGTCCATGGGGCAATATTTTTGCGGGTATTAGTGGCTCAAATTATTTGGATGATTGGACGCAAAATAGAATTTCGCTCAGGGGGCGTTTTTCGGTGCGTATCTACAAAGGGCTTTCTGTTAATTTTGGTGGCAACTATCAAATTATCAACGACCAAATCTCGCTGCCCAAGGGCAATATCAGTCTGGAAGAACTCTTGCTCGCACAGCGACAAGTCGCAACCGATTTCGAGGCAGGTATGAACTTTGGCATCAATTACACTTTTGGAGCTTTGTATAATAATATTGTAAATACTCGGCTTTAGAGCAAGTTAAATCGCCTGCAACGCTACCAATTTCTGGTATTCGCCTCCTTGCTCTAATAATTCAAAATGAGAACCCTGTTCAATAATCTGTCCGTCCTTCATCACTACGATTTGGTCGGCGTGTTGGATGGTCGATAGACGATGCGCAACGACGATAGTGGTTCGGTTTTGCATGACTTTAATGAGTGCATCTTGTACTAGTTTTTCAGATTCAGAATCGAGGGCAGAAGTAGCTTCGTCTAGGATGAGAATAGGTGGATTGCGTAATATAGCCCTAGCAATAGTGAGTCTTTGGCGTTGTCCGCCGCTCAATTTAGTACCTCGATCACCAATGTTGGTTTGATAGCCCTGCTCACTGGCTAAAATGAAATCGTGGGCATTGGCAATTTTAGCAGCTTCGATTACTTGTGCTTTGGTTGCCGCTTCCATTCCAAAAACGATATTGTTGTAGATGCTATCATTGAAGAGAATGGCTTCTTGAGACACCACACTCATCATTTTTCGTAAGCTACTGATGCTCAATTGTTTAATATCTCGACCATCTATCGTAATCTTTCCCACTTGCGGATCGTAAAAACGAGGTAGTAAATCAATAAAAGTCGATTTCCCTGCTCCCGAACTACCTACTAATGCGATACTTTTTCCCTTTGGAATGCTTAAACTCACTTGATTGAGTGCTGGTTTTTCTTGTCCTTCGTAAGCAAAAGTAACGTTTTCATAGGCAATTTGATAGCTAAAATCTTGCATACGAATTGGATGAGATGGTTCTTGAATCGGATTAACGGTATCTAAAATATCGTCGATACGGTCGATAGCAGCCATGCCTTTTTGAATGCGGTAAATAGATTTAGACAACTTTTTGGACGGCTCTAAAATGAGGAAAAAAGCATACAGAAAAGCAAAAAAAGTAGAAATTTCGATCATGCCAGCGTTCACTTCTCGAAAGCCATACCAAATGAGGAAAGAAAAGGTCAGTACCCCCAAAAATTCAGACAGAGGAGAAGACAAATCGGTGCGCCACAGTAGGCGATTGATCCATTGGCGATAGGTGTTGTTGGTCTGCTGAAATTGTTGGAATTGATAGTTTTCTGCGCCAAAAGCTTTGATGATACGCAAGCCTGAAAGCGTTTCTTCCAGACGAGCAACGAGTGTACCGAGTGTTCGCTGCGCTGCCCCCGATTGCTTTCTGAGCATACGCCCCAAGCCTCCGATGACCAGTGCCGTGAAAAGAATGAGAATAAAGACAAAAAAAGTTAATTTTGAGCTGATAAAAAGCATAGTTCCCAAAGCACCTAGTAGCATTAGTGGTTCACGAACAGCAGTTTCCAATACGCCTAATACACTCCATTCCACTTCTTGCACGTCAGCGGTTACCCGCGACATCATATCGCCCTTTCGGGTTTCCGAAAAATAAGCGAGTGGCAGATTCATGGTTTTTTCGTACAGTTTCTGTCGAATATCACGGACAATACCAGAGCGAACGGGTGTCATAAAGACCAAAGCCAAATAGCGAAACAAATTTTTAAAGAAAAAGACAATGATGATGAATCCGCAAGCATAAATGAGGGCTTGTTCTTTGCCATGATTGGCGATAAATTGGCTGAACCAATAGTTGATATTCCCTTGAATGGATGCTGCATTGAGTTGCCACTCGGGGCGTTCTGCTACGGCGGCTTCTACGCCAAATAAGATATTCAAGAAAGGGATGAGTGCTGGTACACTGAAAACAGAGAAGAAAACGGTCAAGATATTGCTGATAAGGTGTCCCGCAATTTGGGGTTTGTAGTTTTTGACATATGCCAGCAGTCGAAGTAGTGATTTCATGCTGCAAAGATAAGAAGATTAGGTGCTTTGGCAATTTTTGTAAAAAGTGGACGCTAGACTTTTGAAGTTTGAGCGATTAAGCTTAGTTTGAACCTTCTCTACGATAGTTTTCAAAAAACTAACGGCTAAGTATCAAACTGCTTTTGCAAGCTAGATAAACATATCCGATTTTATAAACTATTCAAACAATACATTATGACAAAAATACAGTTAACTACTCTACCTCCAAATCAATCTGACCGCCTAGGACAGATCATTCTAAAAATTGCACTACTGCTTTTGATGAGCATGAGTCTAATTCAATCAGCCAACGCACAACAGACAACGAAAAAAGTTAAGCCAAACTGGACTTCTTTGAGCACTGTCAACGAACAACCAGATTGGTTTCAGGATGCAAAATTTGGCATTTATACCCATTGGGGACCAGTTTCAGGAGCTTTTGAGGGCGCTGATCCTACCAAGCACTATAGAGGTTGGCACGGCATGATGATGTACTACGATAACGTGAAAGTACCGACCCAGAATGGCAAGCCTAGCAATAACTTTTTGCACCATTCAGAAAAATATGGCGATCCTGCCGAGTTCGGCTATAAACACATCATCGAACAATTTGATCCATCTGCTTTTGATGCAGAACAATGGGCAGCCTTATTTGAGCTTTCGGGTGCGAAATTTGCAGGTCCAGTAGCTATGCACCACGACAATTTTGCGATGTGGGACGCCAAATCCACCCGCTGGAATTCGATGAACTACGGTGGCATTGACCCATCTGCCGAATTGAAGAAAGCTATAGAAGCGCGTGGCATGAAATTTATGGGTTCTTTTCACCATGCATTCACTTGGAAATACTTCGCTCCTGCACACGCCCACGGTGGCATTGATCCCAAAGATTACGATCTGTACACTAGTCCACACGATTTGGATTCCGATACTCCCGATGAGCGATTTTACAAAGAGTGGTGGGCAAAGCTGAAAGAGTTCATTGATGTCTATCAACCTGATCTCATTTGGTTTGATTGGTGGCTAGAAAACATGACCGAAGCGGCAAGACAGCAATTTTTGGCTTATTATTACAATCAGGGACGAAAGTGGGGTAAGGAAGTAGCCGTCTGCTACAAGGAAACCACTTTCCCAACCGCTACTGCCATTAGAGACTACGAAAGAGGTCGCCCGAACCAGCCCAAATCACAAGTGTGGTTAACCGATACTTCGCCTGGTGCTTGGTTTTATCGACCTAGTGCAAGGTTCAAAAGTCCGAATGAACTGATTGATATACTGGTGGATATTGTTGCAAAAAATGGATGTATGCTCCTCAATGTACCTCCTAATCCCGATGGTTCTATTCCACAGGAAATGGTAAACTTGCTGACCGATATGGGCGAATGGCTCGATATCAATGGCGACGCCATATACGGTACTCGACCGTGGACTGTTTTTGGGGAAGGCCCGACGCGTTTACCAGAAGGTGGACACAAAATTGAGAAGATCAAAATCGATTACAAAAATACGGACATACGGTTCACCAAACGATCAGATCAGGAGATATACGCTATTGTGCTAGATCAGCCTGAAAACACCACCGTCATTCGGTCTTTCAGTACGCAGTTGGGTGTGCTGAATGCTAGCATTGAGCAAATTGAATTGTTGGGCAGCAGCGAAACCATCGAATGGGAAAGAAACGAACAAGGACTCATCATCAAAGTGCCTAAGTCTTTTCCTTCGGATTATGCTCATGCCTACAAAATCACTTTGGCAGGGTACAGAGAAAATGATATTGGTGGTAATGTGGAGGCGCATATTGATTAGATAGCTAGAAATCAGACGTTAGAAACGAGCGGTCAGACTTGTAAACTACGCTACTTGAGATTTTTGATTCTTAACTAGGCAAATACGAAGTTTTAAGCAATACTTGAAATAAATTCTGGTAAAGCTCCTGAGATCGCGTAACAAGTATGCTTAAAGTTTTTTTATGGACGGAAACACAAGTTCTCAGCTATTTTTTCTCAGGAAAAATAACCGAGAACTTGTGTTTCCGTCCGAAGAGATTCACTGAGCATACTTGTTGCTCAATTATCCTGCATTGACTCAGACTGTTTCCAAGTAAAATGAGACTTCGTACACGCCTAATTCTTAACATGTACTTTTATAGGTTTAAAGTGTAAGTAATAACGCAATGAACAACATCTTCACCGCAGCACAAACCCGTCAACTCGACCAATACACCATCCAACACGAGCCTATTGCTTCCATTGATCTCATGGAAAGGGCTTCCAAGGCTTTTGTCTGGGAATTTGGTGCATTGTTCTTCTACACCAATCAAAAAGTAGTAGTGCTGTGTGGCGTAGGGAATAACGGTGGGGATGGTTTTGCGATTGCTCGCTTGCTGCAAGCAAAGGGCGATCAAGTACAAATCATTCATGCTTTAGTTAGCGAAACATGTAGTCCAGATTGTGCAGCCAATATCGAACGACTACCCGACACCATTCCAGTGCATCAACTCAGAAAAGGAGATGATTTCCCAGCTATCGACGAACACGATGTTTTGATTGATGCCTTTTTTGGTTCGGGACTCAATCGACCCGTAGTAGGTTATTGGGGGGAACTAATTCAGCATGTTAATCAATCGAATATGACTAAAGTTGCCGTCGATGTGCCTTCTGGATTGTTTGCCGATCAAGCTAGTTCGGGTAATATCATCGAAGCCGATCACACGATTAGCTTTCAGTTTCCCAAATTGGCTTTTTTTGCTGCCGAAAACGAGCCATACTTTGGACAGTGGCATATCGCAGACATTGGACTTTCTGAAAAAGCAATGTCCGAAATGGAAAGTCCTTACGCCTATTTTGGGGATGATGATATTTTACCGCTCCTCCAGACCAGAGGCACATTCGATCATAAGGGAACTTTTGGTCATGCGCTGGTGGTCGGAGGCAGCTATGGCAAAATGGGCGCAATCGTGCTAGCTGCCAAAGCTGCTTTGAGAACGGGTGCAGGTTTGGTGAGTGTCCATATTCCCAAGTGTGGCTACGACATCCTGCAAATCAGTTTGCCAGAGGCGATGGTTTTCACGGATTCCAATGATTACTTAGTGAGCAAAATCGGTGAAACCAAAACTTTCAAAGCCATCGGTATCGGTCCAGGTTTGGGTACTGACCCTTTGAGTGTACAGGCATTAGCCAATCTTTTGCAACACACGGAACTGCCCATGGTAATAGATGCGGATGCCTTGAATATCATTGCCAAACATCCTGAACTCTTCGACTTGATTCCGCCCAAAAGCATCTTAACGCCTCATCCCAAAGAATTTGAACGCTTGTTTGGAGCAACCAATAGCAGTTTTGAACGCTGGCAATTGCAAATTCAAAAATCAACAGCACTTGATATTTACATCGTTCTGAAAGGAGGACACAGCAGCATCAGTACGCCTGAAGGTGCGCTATTTTTCAGTACTGCTGGCAATCCAGGTATGGGGACAGCAGGTTCGGGCGATGTTTTGACGGGTATGCTGACGGGGTTACTTGCGCAAGGGTACTCATCCAAAAATGCAGCTTTGGTAGGTGTCCATCTACACGGCGTGGCAGGGGATTTAGCAGCCCAACAAAATAGTATGCCCAGCCTCATTGCCTCTGATCTTATTGCACAGATTGGAGCAGCTTATCAGTACTTGCCAGAGCAGCAGTCTTATTTTTATCCGCAGATAATTGATGAAAGCTAGCCTTTGTTGATTTGTTTAAGTCATTGATTCGTTTATTAGATGAACATGCTCAACAACTTCAACAGAAAAGGCTTTTAAGGATTACCTTTATTTTTAGTCGATATTTTTCTCAAAATCTCCTATTTTGCGCCTCGTTGCTAAAAAGAGCGGCTTTTATTAGCTATTCTTCTAAGATTGGAATTTGAACTCACTGGATCGGTAAGCCCTTAGGATTGCCGAGCCTACTGTTGCTAGCTGCTCGGCAATCCTTGGGGCTTACCGATCAGTAGGCGTTTACAACCTTAGAATAGTAGCCCTTTATTGAGCAATTTGTTGATTATCACAAACAAAAAAACATGGCAGATCAAACAGGCTTTTTCGGACATCCAAAGGGACTTTCCACCTTATTCTTTACCGAGATGTGGGAACGTTTTAGCTACTACGGCATGAAAGCTATCCTGATGCTTTTTATGACCACAGAGGTCGCACAAGAAGGACTGGGATTGGAAAATGAAACGGCAGGTGCCGCTTACGGACTATACGCAGCAGGCGTCTACCTACTTACCTTGCCTGGTGGATGGATGGCGGATAACATTCTAGGACAACGGAAAGCCATTTGGTACGGCGGTATCTTCATCATGCTAGGGCATTTGACCTTAGCCATTCCAGGGTCGACCGCTATCTTTTTCTCTGGATTATGCCTCATAGCCATAGGAACAGGACTACTTAAACCCAACATCAGTACCATCGTTGGTGACCTTTATCCAGAAGGTGGTGCGCGACGAGATGCAGGTTTTTCCATTTTCTATATGGGCATTAACTTAGGGTCTGTACTAGGGCAAGTTATCGTTCCTTTACTCGCAGAAAATATCAACTGGCATTTGGGTTTTGGTGCTGCGGCACTCGGTATGTTTTTGGGCTTGGTACAGTATAGATTTACGCAGAAAAATCTGGATGACATCGGTATCGTTCCTAAAGCCAAGCTCGATCCGTCGGGTGAAAAAAGTAACAATACCGTTGCTATTATTCTAGCCGCTGCTTTGGTAGGTGTCATTTTTCTTTTGCAAACACTGGGCATCGTTGATTTGACGACGGCGGTAGGGATTAGAGATACGCTGGGCGTGGTCATTGTGCTGATTACTGCTTTCTTCTTCCTTTATATTTTCATCGGTGGTGGCTTGAATGCAGAAGAGAAAAAGCGGATGGGTGTCGTTGTACTACTCTTCATTGGCGCAGCTATCTTTTGGGCAGGTTTTGAGCAAGCTCCTACTACCTTAACGCTCTTCGCTAGAGACTTGACGGATCGCTCCGTTTTCGGCTTATTTGAAATTCCTTCTGGTTCTGTCCAAGCGATCAATCCCACTTTCATTATCATTTTTGCACCACTTTTTGGTGCACTTTGGATCAAATTAGCTGCTAGGAATTTGAATCCTTCCGCACCACTGAAATTCGCTTTCGGCTTGATTTTAATGGCATTGGGTTTTTTGGTGATGGTAAAAGCAGCAGAAATCGCTACACCAGAGAATAAAGTGGGTTTGTATTGGTTTGTATTGACTTATTTCTTACATACAGCTGGAGAATTAACACTGAGTCCCGTGGGGCTGAGTACGATGACTAAGCTAGCACCTGCTAAGTTGTATGGTCAGGTGATGGGCTTGTGGTTTGTAGCAACGGCTCTGGGTAATCTCATCGCTGGTTGGTACGGCGGTGAATTTGATGCAGAAAGTTTGGATCAAATGCCTAGCTTGTTTATGTCCGTCGTTTGGCTAGGACTAGGTGCAGGTATTGTCTTTTTGGCTCTGAGTCCAATCGCGAAGAAATGGATGGGTGGCGTGAAGTAGATGGAGGTAAGGAAGAAACCTTTTTGTTTAGAGCTTGTTTGGAACAGGATTGAACTGTAAATCAGTAGTTTGCGGTTCTGACTTTGAAAATACTGGTTTACAGGAAGATAATGCTCCAAACATGCTCTTAGGCTGCTGATACAATACTTACATATCTACGCCAAAGTCGCATCATCTCGCCATAAGCAAGTACAGGAAAAAGTATAATTATGCAAGTAAGATTTAAGTAAGCAAAGGACAAAAAATGCCGTCACAAATCGGGAGGTTATTATTTGTCCGTTACTAATGAAAGGTTTCAAGCCGCCATCTTACTCAAATTGTATCGTGTAAACACCGTAGGGAAAACAGCATGTTTCTCCTGCGGTATTTACATGATACTTAAAAATTTCCCTTTTGATTTGAAAGTGTCAACTACTTTCTGTGTCTCAATAAACATGTCGTAATTTTTCACCATAATAATACTTTTCACAACAATAAGCGTTTCCGTACTCATACCTCTTGCTACAAACAGCTTAAAACCTAATCTCACCCTAAGCGTTGGAATAGATAAAATTACAACGATACAGCATCAACTTGAATTCAATTATTAAAAACTTAGCACGCCTGTTGCTTTTACCACTTTCTTTGCTCTACGGTATAGGCGTTAGTTCGAGGCATTTTCTGTACGGTAGTGGATTGTTGAAAAGTACAGAATTTAGCATTCCGCTCATTTCTGTTGGTAATCTGTCCGTCGGCGGTGCTGGGAAAACGCCTCACGTCGAGTATTTGATTCGACTACTGAAAGACTACATCAATGTAGGGACACTGAGTCGAGGTTACAAACGCAAGACCAAAGGTTTTCTCTTTGTACACGGCCATCAAAATGCTTCGGAGGTGGGCGACGAACCTTTGCAGTACAAAAGAAAATTCCCGGACGTGCTGGTGGCAGTAGGGGAGAACCGAACTTTAGCGATTCCCGAAATGATGCGGTATTTTCCTGATACGCAATTAGTTATATTGGATGACGCTTTTCAGCACATAGCCATAAAACCTAGCTTAAACATTTTGCTCACCGAGTACGAGCATCCTTTCACCACAGATTTCTTATTGCCTTCGGGACGGCTACGCGAATGGCGATCTGCTTATCAGCGTGCTGATTTAATCGTTGTTACCAAGTGTCCGCCACTGTTGGCGCAGGAGCGAAAGGAACGGATGATAGAACGTATTCAGCCTTTGCCCCACCAAAAAATCTTCTTCTCGCATTACACCTATGGACATCCATACTACATTTTCAATAGGCGGTACAGAGGCAAACTGAGTAAGGAGGTCGATGTACTGTTGATCTGTGCCATTGCACGTACGGATTACTTACTTGATTATTTGGAAGAACAAGTAAACTCCATTGTATTGATGTCTTTTGAAGATCATCACTATTTCACTAAGCACGATATTGGTTCACTCAATGCCACTTTTCAACGTATGAAGTCTGAGCGCAAAGTCATCATTACGACCGAAAAAGATGCGATGCGCTTGGAATTGCATAAAGCCTTTCTCACAGAACATCAATTACCGATCTTCGTCTTACCGGCTCAGGTAGATTTTTTATTTGAAGAAGGCGAACAATTTGACGAAGCCATAAGAAATCATTTGCTTAGCTTTAGGGTATGAAAGTGAAAAAATTCAAACAAATAGCACGACTACTCAATTGGTATCCACCCTTTTTGGGCGCAGGTATTCGCATTGCCTCCACCAGCAAAGACTTCACGCGCTTTGTGGTGCAAATGAAGTCGCGTTGGTACAATCGCAATATATTTGGCACACATTTTGGCGGTTCCCTTTATGCCATGTGCGACCCGTTTTTCGTTTTTATTTTGATTGCCAACTTGGGAGAAAATTATGTGATTTGGGACAAATCAGCAGTTATTCATTTTCGCAAACCAGGCAAAGGAACAATGACAGCGGTATTTGAAATCCCTTCCGAACGGATAGCCGCTATACAAACAGAGATGCAGCAAAAGACCAAAGCAACGTTTTGGTTCACTGCCGAAGTAAAAAATGAGGAAGGTTTGGTGATTGCAGCAGTGGAAAAGGAAATCTATGTGCGTAGAAAACAATAGCGGAACCCATTTCCTACTATAAATCGTAAATTCTCCTTGCTTAGTCTATAAATCCTGCAATTCATCTGAAAAGCAGACACTTTGCAAGCATA
>JBCDKV010000007.1:0-20574 GCA_038746215.1 Bacteroidota bacterium
GCGTTACATAGCAACGGACTATCACAACATTGGAGCCTTATTTCGGTACTCAAAAGACTATGAAGAAGCAAAACGCTACCTCCGGAAAGGTTTGCAGTTGAGAGAAAGCATACGCGATAGTTCAGAACTACCAATTAGCTATATGCAAATAGGTGTTGCATGTCGAAAATTAGCTCAATTGGACTCTGCTGCTTACTATTATGATCGGGCGTATGAGATTGCTAAGTCGAGAGCGGATCTTGAAATGCTAGTGAAAGTAAATGGTAATCGTGCTACTTTGGAATATGTTCGCAAAAATTATGAAAAAGCTATTGAATTCAATTTATTAGATATTCCTTATTTGGAAGCCAATGAAGATAGCTATTCCTTAACGACTCGATACAATACCATTGCTAGGGCTTACAGGAGACTTGATGATTATCCATTGGCGATTGAGTATATTAGTAAAGCGATTGAAATTGATACCAAGGAACATTATCGAGAAGATTTGTATAGGGATTTATTGTTTCGGAGTACTCTATTGAGAAAACAGAAAAATTATAAAGCTGCCTTAAAAGATTACAGAAAGTATAAAAAATTGCGAGATACCGTGCTGAACTTGGAGCAAGTTGAAAAATTTACCGCTCAAAAAGTTGCCTTTGAGTACGAGCAGCAACAATTGGCAGATAGTTTGAAATTTGCTGCCGAACAAGAAAAGCTGACGCTCACTGCCGAATCTGAACGTAGCCAAAAGAATCTTTATCTCCTCACTACGATTTTCTTTTTTCTAGCGGCTGGTACCATTTGGTCTTTATTTAGAAATCAGCGAAAGTTTACCAAATTGGAGTTCGAGAAACAACAGTTGGAGGCAGACTTATTACAAGAAAAATTACAAAATACGGAAAAAGAAGCCTCCCGAATTGTAGCAGAGAATCAGTACCGATTAGAGCAAAAAAAGAATGTGTTACACACTTTAGATGAATTGCGTAAAATTAGTAAAGATCAACGGATCATCAAGGAATTAAATGCGCTTGCACTTGGAATGAATCTGCAATTGACCAAGGAAGAACAGAATCTTTTCTTTGAAGAAAATATGGCTCATCTCAATATCTCTTTTGAGGAAAAACTCATTCAACAATTTCCTGATCTCACCAAAGGCGAACGAGAAATGTGTAAGTTGATTCGTATGAATAAATCGAGTAAAGACATTATGAATCTAAAGGGGGTGACTTCTTCTGCTGTTCGTTCTACCCGTTATCGGATTCGGAAAAAACTAGATTTACCAAAGGGCGAAGAATTGGAGCAATTTTTAATGGGAATATGAAAGTGTCCACTACTTTTGTGTACTTGTGAAAGATGCCCTTAATTATAGTGTATCTTTGTTGGAGCTTGGATACTTTAGAGCATGTTTGGAGCATTATCTTCCTGTAAGCCAGTATTTTACAAACTTGACTTTGAAAATCATAGCTCGTTTATCCCGATAAAGTCGCTATGATTTTCTTCGTCAAAACCGCAAACTACTGATTTACAGTTCAATCCTGCTCCAAACATGCCCTTAACGCGGCAAATCCGCTACCACAAGGAAGAATCGTTCCTTCTTTTTTACTTGACGAAAAAAGAAGCAAAAATGTCAAGACTGTAGAGCTTTTGGCTAAAATGCTGACGACTACCAAAAAACGACTCAATTATGGCGGTTTTTTCCTCAACGAAGATGGTTCGCTAGATATGCAAGCTGCTTTGAAAAAGTTCCAGTCACACATGAAGGAGCAACGCAGCGAAAAAGACCTCTTTTTTTTGGAACGCCAATGACGACTCATCTTTTTGACTTACTTAGCCCCAATCTTGAACGGA
This sequence comes from Bacteroidota bacterium, assembly GCA_038746215.1. Taxonomy (GTDB): domain Bacteria; phylum Bacteroidota; class Bacteroidia; order Chitinophagales; family Saprospiraceae; genus JAAUTG01. The sequence goes on from JBCDKV010000007.1 coordinate 1,831, forward strand.
CAAGGACACAGTTTCAAAGAAGTGGAAACCTCACAAGAAAAGCGACTGGACGTCGTCGTGACTTATTTGCAGTACAAATACATCATCGAGTTAAAGATATGGAGGGGCGAAAAACAACACCAAAAAGGCTTGAATCAGCTTGCCGATTATTTAGATATTCATAGCGTGGATCATGGCTATTTACTCATTTTTGATACTAGAAAAGACAAAGATTGGGCTGTGGAAGAAATTGAGCATCAAGGCAAAACGATTGATGCGGTTTGGGTGTAACCTGACTTGAATAACGAATACCGAACAAGGAATTACGAATATCGAAGTACAAGTCCTATTGGTAACTTCGTGATTCGGTGTTCCTGGTTCGATATTCGTTATTTTTTTATTGTATCACCACAATATCATAAGTTGTATTCGGTGGATTCTGACCACCACCATCTGTATTTCTAAATCGTACACTAACCGTATTGGTCGAACTGACCCAAGCCTGAGCAATGACGATTTGTCCACCAAGACTAGTGCGCGGAGAAACATGAACGACACTTCCAACTGTTGCACCTGTTACCGTGAAAGTCTCTGTTCTTCCATTATTCCCGTTGATATTACCTACATCTTTAGAAATGGAAGCTTTAATAATACCTGAAATATTAGAACCAGAAGAGCCTACCTTTAATGTTCCATTGATGGTCGTATTACCTGTGGTATTGAAAGAGCCATTGACGCGAAGAAGATTATTATTGAATTCGCCATAGATCAAGGGATCAGTGGTTTCTCCATTGTGGATGTAAAGCTTATTACTCCCTGCTTCGAATCTTCCAGCCCGAAAACCCAAAAATATATTACCACTTCCCGTTGTACTCGACTGTCCCGCTGAACTTCCAATCATAACATTGTTTGTTCCATTAGCATTCTGTTGCCCTGTAGTACTTCCAATATATACATTAGCTGCTGCGGTGCTTGCTCTACCTGCTTCGTTACCAATAAACACATTTCCATTTGCTGTCATATTGTTCCTGCCTGCTTCGTCTCCTACAAAGACATTGCTACCACCCGTTGTATTCATCCTTCCTGCTTCTTCTCCTATGAAAATATTCGCGCCTCCCGTATTGGATGTTCCAGAAGTATTTCCAATGATGATATTATTGGAAGTAGGGCTGATGATAAAATCTCCTTGGTTCGTTCTGTTAAATTGTGCGACTTCTGTGCCATTAATATCTAAGCGGATGCGGTTGTCATTACTACTTTCTTCAACTTGGATTTTAGTGTTCCCATCACTGTCTTCAATCTTACTTTGAAAACTATTTATGGAAGATAAATCTGTCCAATTTGTATTGCCACTACCATCAGTAGCGAGTATTTGATCGGCAGCACCATCTGTGGTAGGTAAAGTATAGGCTTCATTGATTTCTACGCTTCCGTCACCTTTTATTGTTAGTGGCGTATCATTTCTTACTTCAAATACTAGTTGATAATCGGCATTTGTTGGTGTAGGTAAGGTGTTATTACTCGGTATGATGCTTATAATTTTGTTGTTAGCGGAAGCACCATTAAACCGAATAGTTTGAGTAACATCAATCGGATTAAAACCAGCAGAAAAACTTAGTAGATTATCAGAAAATTGAAAGCGGTTGAGTCCAATTTCAGTGATACTGATATTGTTGCTATTGGCGATTGCTTCCCAGCCCGATCCACTTCCAGTTGTTATTTTATTGGTCTGCGTATTTAGTACTTGCCAAGTCCCTACACCAGTCGCATCGCTTGTCAGGACATAGCCTGCTTGTTCATTGCCATCTTCCATCTTAATCTGACCAACTACATGGAGTGCTTCATCTGGTGTAGCGGTGCCGATCCCTACTTTTAGTCCATTCCCCAATATGATACTACTGTCTTGTTCAACCATCGTACCAGCGCCAATGGCAACCGCATTGTTGAGACTGTCCATACTGGTACCCGCACCTCTACCTATGAAGATATTCCGATTTCCTTTCGTGTTTCCATTTCCTGTTCCATCTCCTATACCGATGTTATCATTTCCTGTCAGATTATCTCCTAAAGCATCATCTCCAATTCCTACATTGTCTTGACCACTTATATTTCCGTTTAAAGTAAAATCCCCAATTCCCACATTATCATCTCCATCTATATTGGATGTCAATACGTTATCCCCAATTGCTACATTATCTTTTCCATCTAGGTTTTCCCTCAATGCTTCATCTCCTATACCAATATTATCACTTCCGTCCTCCATCATCATTAGGGCATTGTCGCCGATAGCTATATTTACAGTACCATCTACTAGATTGCTCAAGGCATCATTTCCGATAGCGATATTTTTATCTGCTAATGTTGAGTTGCTGAGTACGTTTAATCCAATTCCAATATTTTGGTTATCAGGACTTGTAAAATTATCATTCGTTCCTGCATTTTCTCCAATGTAAACAGAACCACCTGTATTCAATATTTCCACCCTACCACTATCTAAACGCATGAATTCTGTACCAGCTAGATCAAAGCGAATGATGTCATCATCGGCATTTTCTTCGACCTGAATTTTGGTGTCTTGATCGCTATCCTCCAAGAAAGCAACTGAACCACTCAGCAGTTCCAGCCATCCCATTCCATTAAAATAGTAGAAGGCTTGGGCAGTTGAATCATAAACCATTAAACCGATAGCAGGATCGAGTATCTGTTGTCGGTCGCTAGAGGACATTCTTGGGATGAGGACGCCTTTGCTGCTGCTTTTTACGTCTAGCATTGCTGAGGCATCGGGATTGCTATTGTCGTTGTTGATGCCAACTTGGGCATTTAGAAATCCGAAAGTAGAAGTATGAAAAATAAAGACCAAGAATATCGTCTGTATCTTGTTGCGTAGTTGATTAAACTGTAACATGATTGATAAAATTTATGAATGAAGTGTGATGGTAATGGCTCATCGGAGAACAGATATACTTGTAGCTGGTGTGTGGCGCAAATTTGGTGTATTTGTAGAAGAAATCTGCTAAATTTAGTGTTGCAAAAAGTCGCACTTTGGAGTATTCTCCGTTAAATTTCTTGCAAGATAAAGGTCTTTTTTGGCAGGATTTTGACAGAGGGACGAATACGCTTATTTTAGGGACGAAATTCTGAGAAGGCACTTTTTACTACGCTAAAGAGTAACTAATTTTGGCGTATGAAAATATTGGAAAGCATGAAGCGATTCATATTATTATTTGGTCTCCTTTTATCTTTGGTTTTGGTCGGAAAGACACAAAACGCTACTCAGATTAAGTTTGATCGATTAGCTTACACGGTTGATGCTTTAATCGAAAAAAGAGCATTTGAGAAGGCACTCGAATTGGTGAATTCCTATGACCTGAACGAATTGTCGAATGAAGACAAAGTACTGATTTATCGCCTAACTCAAAAGATTTATGCGCCTGAAAATATTGGGAATTTTGATAGTAGTCAGCATTATATAGAGCAAATGTTACCTCTAATGGCTTTGGATTCCAGTAAAGTAAAACGCTTGCTAGAATTGGGAAACATACAATTTTTGAAAGGAAATGTTGCTACTGCTAATCAAACTTTTCAGGAAGTTTTTGAAAATATGGCACTGCTGCCCTCAGAATTGGATAAAGTTCAACTGCTTTCCAAACTATCGTTGACGCACAGGCAACTTGGGCAAAACGAGGAGCAATTGATTTTTTTGGAGCAACTCAACGAAATGGCAAGCCGCTCAACCGATAATCTGTCCAAGGGCATTGCTTATAGTGAGTTACTCAATTATTATTCAACAAAAGGAGATTTTAAAAAAGTAGAAGAACTCTTAACCTCTTTTAAAACAGTTGCTTCCCAAATGAAAGATAGCGTGAGCGTGAGTAAAGCAGCAAGATTAGTTGCTTTTTATTATTCCAATCGCCTTTTGAATAATGCAGATTCACTAAATTTTTACCTGCTTTTAGCAAAAAATCACTTGAATGATAAAGCCTCTCCAATAGAAAGATACACCCTGAATTTTGAGTTAGCTGCCGCAGCATTGGAGCAGGAGAACTACAAAAAGGTCATAGCACTATGCAAGGAAGGCATAAAAGGATTGGAACAGATAGGAATGGGAAATTCAACGAATATTCAATTTGGTCATACCTACATAGCCAACGCCTTATTACGAAGCAATCAATTGGAAGAGGCAGAAATTTACAGCCGAAAAATATTGGAACTCGCTCGATTTCATAAAAACGATCTAGCGGTACTACAAACGCTACGGCTCGTCATAGAGGTCTTGAAAAGACAAGAGCGAGATGCGGAATTGGGAGCATACTACGAGGAAATGCTAAGCCTAAAAGATTCCATTGCTGTGAAGTACAATAAAGCACAAGTCAGCGAGGCAGAAACGCGTTTGGGTTTGGTGCTCAAAGAACAAGAATTGGAAAATCAAAATCTTAGATTAGAGCAGCAAAAACGGCAACAAAATTGGTATCTAGGGCTCATTGCTTTGCTGTCCTTAATTTTGATTGGTGCTTTTTGGGCGTATCGCAGAATCGTAAGGAACAGAAAAGTGATTGCTGAGCAGAAGGAAGACTTGCAACAATCGCTGACGGAGAAAGAGTTTCTCCTAAAAGAGATTCATCATCGAGTGAAGAATAATCTACAAATTATCTCGTCGCTATTGGACAAACAAGCTCGAACTTCTGCCGACAAAGCCTTGAAACAAATGATTCACGAAGGACAAGACCGTATTCAATCTATGGCGTTGATTCATCAGAATCTATACCAATCAGAAAACCTCTCCAATATCGAAATTCAAAAATACATTCAGGAACTCACAACGAATATTTCAAGTAGTCAGCGAGCAGCGGAGAAGAACATCGAAATCAATCTTGATGTTGAACCTATTCAATTGGATATAGATCGAGCAATTCCACTTGGACTGATTCTGAATGAACTATTGACCAATTCTTTTAAGCATGGTTTTAAAGAACAAGAAGGCGGACAGGTTAAGGTTCAATTTCAAGAAAAGGCAGATCAAGCCTACGAATTAAATTTTTCGGACACAGGAAAAGGCTTACCGAAGGACTTTGATTTGAGCAAAGCGAAGTCGCTCGGTTTGAACTTGGTAAATGGTTTGGTGCAGCAATTAGATGGTGTATTGGATGTTGAGTCTTCGAGGCAAGGGACGCGCTTTAGTATTCAGTTTTAAGAGGATAGAACATCTTATTCTTTTTGTCTTAACACAAAAAGAACCAAAAAAGTCAAGACTGAATTTCTTTCTTAACGTTCCAAAAGCACCAAAAAAGCTAAACAAAATAAACTCGCCTCTGCGATTAGTCTTCAAGCTTTTGCTTACAGGTTACACCAAATTTTATCGTTGATTAGCAATTCGTTTTGGCTCATACAGTATTTTGTTTTTAACGCCTTTTTGGCACTTTTTCTTCTAAGAGCATGTTTGGAGCATTATCTTCCTGTAAACCACTATTTTACGAACCTGACTTTGAAAATAATCGCTCGTTTATCTCGATAAAGTCGCTATTATTTTCTTCATCAGAACCGTAAACTACTGATTTACAGTTCAATCCTGCTCCAAACAAGCTCTAAAAGAAATTAGGTCGATGGAGACTTCCACTAATATCAAATTGAGCGTAATCAGAATTATTCCACAAGGATTTCCAAATAACCGTATTTTTTGAGCAAAAACGATGTGTTCCTACTGTGCCTATGTGTTTCATTTCCAACAAAAAAAAGCATGACAGGAAAAATAAATATACTACTCGTCGAAGACGAATTTATCACTTTGGATAATCTAAAAGATACGATTACCGATTTGGGTTATGCCGTATCAGGCACTGCTATGCGTGCCGATAAAGCGATCTCTATTTTGGAAAAAGGGAAAACAGATTTTGCCATTTTAGACATCAACATTAAAGGAGAAGATGATGGCATTTGGATTGGTAAACAAATTCAAAAAAAGTATCAAATCCCTTTTATTTATTTGACGGCTTACACTGATTCAGCAACCATCAAAAAAGCAGCGACGACTCAACCTGCGGGTTATCTCGTGAAGCCTTTTACTGAACCTTCTGTCTTCGCAGCCATCGAAATGGCATTGAGTGCTTATCAGCCGCCAAAAATTTCAACTGGAAAAGCAGACGATCCAGCCTATATTTTTATTCGAGAAAATAAGGTCTATAAAAAACTGGTGCTTTCTAAGATTCGCTATATCGAGGCCTTCAAAAATTATTTAGAAATTAATCTGAAAGACGGTCGGCACATTATCCGCTCTACACTGAGAGATTTTATGAAAGAATTGCCTACGGAACAGTTCATACAGACGCATCGCTCTTTTGTGGTCAATAAGAACTATGTCAAGCACGTTTCTTCGGAAAATGTTATCCTCAGCAGTCGCGAAATCCCAATAACAAAAACCTACCGCGAGCAATTGCTGGAAGTGTTGGGGATTGAATAAGCTACTGACCTACCGAGGTAAATTTCTATTTGTTTCTAGGCGTAAACGTATTTTGATAGCTAGACCAGGGCAACTTTTTGTGATAATTTTTGCCGTAATAGGTCATGATTTGTTGAAACAGATCGTATTCTTTATAACCACTGACACTCTGCAAAATTTTTAAACTTTCATCCAAAAACGCTACGGAAGGATAGCTTAAATTCCCTTTGGTTAGTTCTTCCGCTAGCTCGTGATAGCCGCGTTTACCTGTTTTGACGAATTTGTAGGTTCTGCCGTTAAACGAAATTTCTTCATCCGTTTCTGCATTTAGGGCAATGGCATAAAAGTGCTGATTGATATAATCCGCTACAAAAGATTTGTTAAAGGTTTCCTCATCCATCCTTTTACACCAAGTACAGTTTTCCGTGTAGATTTTTACTAAAACTTTTCGAGGTTGTTGTTTCAATTTTTGCTCTACTGCTTCGATGCTGAGCCATTCTATCTGTGTTTGAGCCACCAAATCATTTCCCCAAAATAGCAATAAAAGAAGTGTTAGTAAGTAATAACCGTATTTCATTATCCTTTAAAAGTTTTCCCGATGGAATGAAGATTAATTTTCATTCCTATTTATTGAATTGAGTCATTTCTCCCAACTCAAATTCGTTGTTTTACAATCTCAATATTTTGTACAAGAAAACAAACTTTTTCCATCATTTTGGCTATTAATCCCTTGATTTAATTTTTTTTTAACCTGAGTCCTGTGAAATTCTTACCAATATCGCTTTGAATAGGCTAATGCGCTTTCCATGAAGCCTTTTTCAAAAGATCCTTCTGTCCAAAAGAGCTACCCAAATCTTCAACTATTTCTACGATTCAGATGAATATGTCCAAATTCTGTAACTATTTTTATTTGAACTGCCTACAAATTATCCAAAGAAGACTGCGCAATCAAACCTGCGGAGGACTAAGGTGTTTAGTTCCATTGTTTTAAACTGAAAGGATAGCTTTATCCTGAAAATAGATCAAAATATGATTTCACAAAGAATGACGGACGCGCTCAATGAGCAAATTGCCTTGGAAGGATATGCCTCTTTTCTTTATCTGTCGATGGCAGCTTGGTGCGATACGCAAGGAATGGAAGGTTGTACGCAGTTTATGCACCGCCAGTCGGCAGAAGAACGGGAACATATGCTCCGTATTTTTCAATATATGAGCGAAGTAGATGCACACGCATTGACGCCTTCTATTAAGCAAGCTCCACACCAATTTGAGTCGATACAAGCCATGTTCAAGGCAGTTTATGCCCACGAGCAGAAAGTGACCAATTCCATTCATCGATTAATGAAAATTGCGATAGAAGAGGACGATTATACGACCCACAACTTCTTGCAATGGTATATCGAAGAGCAACGCGAAGAAGAAGATTTGATGCGCAAAATATTGGATAAAATCAAGCTGATTGGCGATGCGCCTTCCAGTTTGTACTACATTGATAAGGAGATCGCTGCGGTGAATGCGGAGGAAGTGAGTTTAGAGGAAAAGGAATAAGGATTGTAGGGTTATCGCCCAACAGGTATGCACAAAGAATTTTTATGGACGGAAACACAAATTTCAACTTATTTTTTAGAGAAAAATAAGTTGAAATTTGTGTTTCCGTCCAAAGAGAATTACCGAGCATACTTGTTGCGCGAATTCCTTGCATTGACTCAGGCTGTTTTCAAGTAAAATGTTAGCAAAACTGAGACTTCGTACAGCTCTAATTACAGAAGAAAAGAAAAGCAGATTGCGTAGCTAAATTAGTTGCTTTTCTTAGTGTCCTTAGTGTACAAGTACTCTAGCCACACCAAATTCGCGTACTTTCACGAGCATAGCTAAAGATCACTATAGGCGATATCTATCAATTCATTGGCTTTCAAATAGATATGAGCCTGCTGCGTGTCAAAAATGATATTGAATCTTTTCAATAAATCGCCTCCAATGACGCTCATTTTTTGCCGACCAATTGAACCTTCGAAGAAGCCGACGGGTAGTTCCTCAAAAGCTTGCGCTCCGATAAAAAAGCTTGGTAGAATAGATTTTTTGGTTTTTAACACATTGCCATAAGCATCTTTCAGGCTTTGCTCACTGATCGTTTTTAATTGATCGCCCAAATTATTTTCAGCGACAAACGCATCATCGTACAAGATCGTGCCACCGTAGCCCGTATGAATCAAAAAGCGGTTGTTCAGAACAGTGGTATCTACTCGACTTTGGCCTTCCAAAAATAAAAATGCGCCTGCTCCCGATAGCGGCAGCTGCTGGTACTGATTGATCGTACTTGGCAATTTTTGATGCAGCACAATGCAGCTCAGATCAAAGTTGAGTTCGACCATTTTTCCGGTAAAGAAGCTCAGACCAAACTTACCGCCTGTCATCGGACCAGAACGCTTATTTTCTACAATTGCTACGCTATCCCATTGCTGCTCACCAATCTGCAATACATTCCCCACACTGAATCGAGCTGTTCCGCCTCCACCCCAACTTTGAATGCTATCTGGCGCACTAAATTTCATACTAGTCATTGTAGCGGTCGCCGCTTCGGTCAGCGTCATCAGATCAGAAGCCGTATGAAACATTAAATCAACCGTATCTTGCCCATTGATGACGCTCTGAACAATGATGTTGTTGTGGGAACTCAAGGTGAAAGGAATGGTATCTGGTGCGTGAGTCGTTTGGGCAGTCAGGTGATTTAGCAACAGATGGGCGCACAGGGTGAATAGTAGTATTCTAAGCATAGTTTTTAATATTAGTTGGTGATATAGATGTGAGCTATTAGAGATTAGTTTTTAGGGCTGTACGAAGTCTCGTTTTTTTAGCAGAAAACAGCCTAGGTCAATGCCAGAAAATTGCGCAACAAGTATGCTCAATAAGACTTTTCGGACGGAAATGTAGATATTAAAAAATAGCTGAGCATTTGTACTGCTGTCTATAAAAAACCTTTGGGCATACTTGTTGCGCGATCTAAAGTGCCTTATAGAATTTATCTGAGGCATTGCTCAAAATTTCGTATACTACTAATTAGGTTCTTGTTAAGCTGCAACCAGGGTAAAAAAGTACTTTCATTTTTGGAAGAAGATAGGTTTTGTTCACATCATTTACCGCCAAATTTGGCAGGCTCGATGCCGCCAAATTTGAAAGTACACGTAATAGTCTGTGCTTAAAAATATCAACAGAGTAAAATGCACTTTTTTATCCCAAACGAAGTATAAGAGTCTAAATATTTTGATTATCTTTCACTCAAGTCAATAGACTAGTTGATACCTTCAAGAACGTGAAATCATCCCACAAGTCCAATATTTTTTAAACTGCCCGTTTTTTTATTGGAATAAATTATGCTAAAAGTAATTATAGTTGACGATGAACAATTGGCGATCAATACCTTATGCGAGCTTTTAAATTTGTATCAAGCAAATGTAGAAATTGTCGGAACAGCACAATCTGTCGAAAAAGCCCTAGGATTACTCCAGCAACAACAAGCTGATATATTGTTCTTAGACATCAATTTAGGACAAAATACAGGATTTGATTTACTCAATCAACTAGAAAAATCTGACTTTCAATTGGTTTTCACGACTGCCTACGACCAATTTGCGCTTAAAGCTTTTCAGTATCACGCCATTGACTATTTATTAAAACCCATTGATCCAAATGCGCTACTAGCAGTTGTAGAAAGAGTGAGACAAGTAAAACAGCGTATTCCAATCGAACAGCTAGTAGATTTACTAGATAGTTTGAGTAAGAAGAAGTTGACCCGCCTTAGCATTTCCACCAGTGAAGGTCTATTTTTCCTAGAATTACAAGAAATCGTACGCCTAGAGTCTTTTCGGACTTATACAACTTTCTTTATGCGCAATGGAAAAAAAGTTACGCTTGCAAAAACAATAAAGGCGTTTGAAAATATCTTACCGCCCGAAGACTTTTTTCGTGTCCATCAGTCTCACATTGTGAACATAAAGTACATTAGTAGTATCGCTAGAAAAGATGGTGGCTACGCTGTGACGGATGACGGACAAGAAATTCCAATTTCGCGCAGGAAAAAGGCGTTGCTGATTGATTTGTTGAATCGGAAGAGTCTGATTTATTAGCACGAACTACTTGAAGAACGTTGATTATTCTACTACTAGACGCTCTATTTGCAGCATTGCGCCCTGACGAATTTTAATGATATAAATACCTGAAGACCAGTTTTTTAATTCTAAAATATCGGACTGATCTTTTTGCGCCAATTGATGTTGAGTGTACAACAATTGCCCATTCATATTATAAATTTCAATTTGCCTATCCGATGTCTGGTCTGAAAGACTACGAATGTAAAGCTTTCTAGATTGATTTGGATTTGGGTAGATTTTAATTACGTTCTTTGATGGATGATTGGATTCGATTTGGATGACTTGGCTGTATTCAAACAAGCCACTAAAATCAATTTGTTTCAATCGATAATAATTAATACCTACTACGGGCGTTTCGTCTATAAATTGATAATGCTGTGGAATCAAACTGTTGCCATTACCTTCTACAGACGCGATACGTTGCCATTGTTTTGTATTAGTGCTTCTTTCGATTTCAAATACTTTATTGTCTATTTCTGAGGCAGTTGTCCATGATAAATGAATCGCTTTCCCACTTACTTTCCCCTTGAAAGATATGAGTTCTACTGGGATAAAGGCATCTCGCTCTAGTGTGAAATTATCAAATCCAAATTCTTCTGAGCCATCATCTGCGCTGACGACCACGCTTAGGCTTAGTTCATTGCCTGTTTCATTAAAGAAAAAAGAAAAAGGACTTAATGTAGCGTCCAATACAGCACCGTCCGCCGTACCGTCCAAATCTGTATCTTGACGCAGGCTGCCAGCATTATCCGCAATGAAACTCATTCCTTTCTTAAAAACACCTCCATCAAAGCTATATTCAATAGCAATCTCATCACCGTCTGCGATGTCCCAAAGATTGGAAGGAGTGGCAGCAAAAGAACCTGTGAAACGAAAGTTAGATAGCCCCGTAACATCAATACCTGTAAAATTGATGACATCGGGATTTGTAATACAAGCATCTAAGTCTTCGCCCCGCCAGTAAAAACCTGTAAAACCAGACATAGTCGTACTTACACCTGCGGGAGCATCATCAGCCGTATTGATACGAAAAAAGTAATTGCCTGCACTACAAACAGTAGCATTAGAACCATTAATTTGATCGGTATGATTGATGGCTGCCCTAGTACCAGAAGAGGGTGCATCGCTATCAAAATCTTCTGTCCAAAAGACCACTTGGGCTTGCGTATTTATCACAAATACACCAATCAGGAAAGTAACAACTATTTTCATTTTACTATCATCTTTAGAATGCCTATCCTTTCTAGCGTCATAGGTGGTGGGCAAGCTTAAAGCTGCCTGTTATCCATATATTTATTAAAAAAAAAGTTGGGGTAACACTGGTAGTGCATCGTTAAGGGGTGCATCTCAAAATGTCGGTTTATTGATTAAAGAGCGAATTTTCGTTTGTATTTCATCCAGTCGCATCCGAAAATCTACCAAGGAGTATTTTCGGATGCTCCAAGGGTTTTTTAAGGGCAAGAAGCGTTAAAACTTTAACGCTTCTTGCCCTTAAAATCCCCCTAGCAGAAAGTTTTTCACCTTTGACAAAAAACTTTCTGCGATATTTTGAGATGCGCCCTCATTAAGCGTAGGCAAGTTAAAGAGATAATTTTTTTAAAAGATCAGCATCCAATATTGGGTGGAATTCGTGCAACATTTGGTAAATGTGGTCAAAGATCGGTAAATCATTAAGACACTATTCATTAGAAGGATTGGTCAAAGGAAGTTTTTTACTAATCCTCTTATGCTATTTGCAGTACTCAGTAGCACAAGATTTTCAGTATCGCCATTATACAATAGATGATGGACTACCTAGTTCGGAAGTCTATGATCTTTTGCAGGATCAGCAAGGCTACATTTGGATATCGACAGACAATGGAGTTTGCCGTTTTGATGGCTATGAATTCAAGCATTTTCAGCGAGAACAAGGGTTAAAAGATCATGTGGTCTTTCATTTGCGAGAAGATCATAGCGCCAGAATCTGGATGTCTACCATCAGCAATCATATCTACATCTATGACGGCGACAGTATCTATCCTTATGCTCATAATGCTTTGATTCAGCAGTTTGGAGCACCGTTTCGAGGTACGAGAGCTTTTTATGTAGATACGCTCAATAATCTACATCTTGCTTATTCCAATTTAGGCGTCTTAAAGGTGGAAGAAGATGGTCGGTATCAAATTTATAAAGATAGTAGCTACGCACATTTCTTTCTATATAGGATTGAAGACCATTTATTGAGTACGTATACACCAAAACACTTTAGCAAGAAAAAACAAATGGTTGATGCCATTCCAATGTATACTGGAATGAGCAAGAAACAACTCGCTATACCAGCCGCAGCCATTAATCGAAGTCCTTCTTGGAGTGCCTTTCACTTGGATGAGCATTATGATTTGGTAGTAGCAGGCAAGGCTTACTACCTTTTCAAAGACGATCAGTTAGATACCACTTTCATAGGAAGACCGAATCTCGATAATCTATGTGTTACTAACGATGGGGAAATTTTGCTAGGTTTTTCCAAGCAAGTTGGAGCTTTGTATTTTCCCTCCATTCAGGCTTTTCGGCAATACAATGGTTTCCCTGTGTTAAAAAACTACACCGTATCCCATATCCTATCTGACCAGCGCGGTGGCTTATGGTTTGCGACCATAGAGGACGGCATTTTCTATGTTCCTAATCCTGAAAGTAGAATCTACGATAGTACTACGGCTTTGCCCAACGAAAACTGCAAAGCATTGACAACTAAAGATGGAAAACGACCGATCGTAGGACTTTCCACAGGAGAAGTCTGTGCGTTACAACCTTTTGAAACAGCAGTAATATTGTACCATCGGGATGATGCAATTTTCGATTTGCAATATGATACTCGAAATCAGGTACTTTGGCATGCGTCCAGTATGAAAGATAGAAAAAGTCCTCTTGCTATCATCAGTAGTTCTCTCCAGCCTCGCATCCGCCATTCCTTGGCGTCTAGTCTTAGTCTGAATGCTCGAAAATTGAGTTTTAGTCCAGATAGTGGCCGAATGTATGGGTGTATTGTCGGACACAATGGTTTTTTTCAAATTGATTTACAAAGTACACAAAACGAAATATTGGTACAGCGAGCAGCGTACTCGGAGGGCTGGACGCAAGACGTATTAGAAGATTATGAGGGGCGTTTGTGGGTGGGACGCAACAATGGCTTACACGAGTACAAAAATAAAAAATTGAGCTTTGTTTCTGTTGGTTATGAAGCACCTGAAACAAGGGTAGAAGAGCTGGAATTACTCACAGATAGTACAATCGTGATTGGGACAAAAGGACTAGGTGTTGTGTTGTGGAAAGGCGAAGTATTTACAATCATCAATGAGCAAAATGGATTGATTGCCAATGAAGTAGAGACCATTTACATAGATCAAGCAGAAAATATTTGGGTAGGAACACTTGCTGGATTGAGTAAAATCACTAGAAAGCGTAATCAGGCTTTTAGCATCCAATCTTTTAGCACTTTTGATGGCTTAGCATCTAATGAAATCAATGATTTACTGCAAATTGGAGATCGAATTTGGGTAGCTACCAAAAAAGGACTTACTTATCTGCCATTGTATCCCAAGACGGATACGACTACCATTCCTCCAATTATCGATCAAGTCTTAGTTAACAATGAAAGCGTATCTGATTTAGCACAACTTCATTACCAAGCCAACAATATCACTATCCAGTTCAAAAGCTTGGATTATCAGCAAAATGCAAAGATTCGATATCGTTACAGGCTAAAAGATCAAGCGGATTGGCAAATTTCACTTAGTCCTAAAGTAAGTTTATTACAGCTCACTGCTGGTAACTACCAATTTGAAGTACAAGCCCAAAATAGAGCAGGTTTTTGGAGTGCTTCTCGCTATTTACATTTTCGGATTCAACCACCATTTTGGCAGCAATATTGGTTCAAAATTCTACTATTTTTGGCTGCTGTCTTTTTAGTATACTGGATCATACAGCGCAGGACAAAAAATCTTTCCAAAGCACTACAAATTGAGCAGGAACTCAGCGAACTCAAGCAGCTAGCCCTTCAATCGCAGATGAATCCACATTTTATTTTCAATTGCCTAAATGCCATTCAAGGTTTTGTAGCAAAGGGTGATCGAATGAATGGTACGCTTTATTTATCTAAATTTTCTAGCTTGGTAAGAGCCGTTTTGCAAGTATCTACCCAAAAGCAAATCACGCTAGAAGAAGAAATTAAAATTTTAAATGATTATCTTGAATTAGAAAAAATGCGTTTTGAGGGGCAGTTATCCTATGAGTTGGAAGTAGCAGATCACATTGATCTTTTTGAAACCCTACTGCCGCCGCTGATTATTCAACCAATTGTTGAAAATGCAATCATTCATGCGTTTTCAGATCAAACAAAAACCGCTAGCATTCGGATTAGCTTTGAGCAGATTGGGAAGCGACTACAAATCACAGTCGAAGACAATGGGAAGGGCTTTCAACAAAGTACTAAGCATTCTATTTTTCAGACAAATCACCAGTCCTTTGGTCTAGAATTGACCCGTCGGCGTTTAGCACTTTTTTCTTCACTAGGAGCAGATCAATCTTTACAAATAGAAAATATCAAGGATAAAAAAGAAATGGTTATTGGGGCTAAAGTGACCCTTTGGGTCGAAAGTGTATGAAAAACTTAAGTTTTAGTAAAATCAAAACGATTTCTCAGGAAAAAATCGCTAGTCCCGTCAAAACGCACTTCTTTTTTGATCGAAAAGGCAGTTTGATTCCCTGAAATAGTGAATCGTATAGTCGCTTTTTTACCATCATCCCTAGCTTGCTCTTCGTAGATCAGTAAGAAGGTGTTGTTCACTCCATCCAGCTCTTTTTTAGTTAAAGGAGCACCATTGATCGTTCCATTTTTCACCGAGAAAGAACCTCGTCTTTTCTCAACTTCACCATTTCCTTCATCTACAAAATGGGTATATTTCAACGCATTTTTTTTTGTGTAGTACTCAGCTTTGACGTCCAAAGTATTCAACTCATCGCTTTCGTATTGCAAATAGGTCAGCGTCCCTTGATAATCTCCACCGAGGAAGGCTAAGTCTTCAATACTGATGTACAATTCATCACTAGGATCAACGATTTCTTTTTCACAGGCGACGAGTGAAAAAACCGAAAAGAGCAATAGAAAAAATCTCATTTGTTATTGTTTTAAAAGTAAAAAAATGAAGCATGCTTATTTCGGCTGCAAGTTATTGGCAGTTACAGTCTACATTCAAGCAGGAAGCGAATTTGGCGGACTTAGTAAAAAAATTGGTAGAATAGCAGTGAAATTTGGTGCAGTAAATACCTTTAGACAAAAAAGAAATTTATGAAAATGGACTTTTGAGGAACTAAGAGCTTGTTTGGAAATTAATAATCGGTCTGCAAACGGCTCTTTTTCCGTTACTCGGCGTTAAAAAAGTGGTCAATTATCCAGATAAGCTCCCATTTTAACTCAGAAAATGGGAAGCCTTTATCCCATTTCTTTCGTGGATTAACGAAAAAATAGCTCGTTTTCGATTCAAAGATCAAAATCCAAACAAGCTCTAAAGCATTGCGGTCAACCGACTTTTGACGTTGTGCCAACGGTACTTCCATGATTTTGAAAACATAATATGATCGCCTAAGCTCACCAAAGTCCGATAAATCCAAATGTGATGTACCCGATTGAGTGATGAAGCTCCTGTATTACCAATGAAAATGTAACCAAGTTGAGTCACGGGATCGAACCACATCATAGTATTGATACAGTTATCACCACCATTCATACCGATCATTTGATAAGTGATACCATACTGATTGCGATCAATCATAAAAAAAATAGCATGATTGTCCACACTTTGATGGCTCACGCTATTATTTAGCTGAGGACGCAGCAATTCTTTGAAGGAAGTTGCTGAAAGAAGCAATTCATCTCTCGCGATAATGGCTTGACAATAGTTGGTTAAATCCACCGCATTAGTGATAAGATCACGACTCGGATAAAGCTGAACACCACTAGTAGCAACAGGCTCAATCTCTTGATCGCCGACTTCGTAGTACTTTGTCCTTAAGCTGGGAGCAGTATTCTTTTCAAACCAAGCGGTTTGCTTCATACCAAGCGGATCAAAAATATATTCTTGTGTAAAATCAGCAAAAGACTTACCCGATTGAAGCTCTATGATATACGCAGCTAAACTAGCACCAATGTTGGAGTAATTCCAATCACTGCCAGGTGCATAATTACTGTAAGTCACCGTATCGCTCCCAAAATAGTCCATCATAAAAGGTGCTAAAGAACTATTTTTCAAGCTATCCGAAATATAAAGCGACTCGACTACTACCTCATTGTAGTCTAGCGCAGCAGTATGAGTTGCTAGTTGTCGAATGGTGATTGGTAACTCTGGAAACTTGGGGTGTTTTACTTCAAAAGGGAGATATTTATTTATGGGATCATCCAGCGCAAGTAATCCTTGTTCTTGGGCTTTGAGGAGTGCGATTCCAATCGTTGTTTTTGCGATAGAAGCTACGTATTGTTGTGTTTGGGTAGTGTAAGGAATACGCTGTTTCAAATCCGAATAACCAAATCCTTTAGAAAAGAAGACGCTATCGGCATCGAAGACTGCTACTGCAAAACCACCAAGTCGCTTCTCATTATAAAACGATTGTAATTGTGTCTCCACATTTTCAAAAGTGGCGTTGACTTCATCTTTCGATTCGTGCAAAATGAAGGTAACTAGTGCTAAAAATGACATCAGTAACGTCAGCAGAGAAACGAGTACAATTCTTCTTAATTTTCGCATGAAGTAAAAGTAGCAACTTTGTTCATGCTCGATTTAGTAGAAATGTTATTCGGTCGTAAGCATTAAATATATGGGAAGTTATGGCTAATATTTGGTGACCGCTTATTTGACGGTATGGTGATTCCCTAATCGTGCTAGCTAAAAAATCCTCACCCCCTCGAAAGCTGCGCCCCCGATCTATAAAAAACGCTCGATTTCCAATTACCCTTGCTTAGCTGAATGATGCGGTAGGCGATTTGGTGGTGAGCTACCTTGAAATTTGGGGCGAATTGGTCAATTTGTGTAAAACAAGATGGGGTAATCTGCTGAACAATATTCTGCTCAACGACGGTCTTTTCGGTGTGGTAATGTCCCGTGAAAACTGGAATGATGCGGTGGTCTTTTTTCAAGATAGTTTGAACTGCTTCCATGTTTTTTAGGGCGTGATGATTGTCCATAAAGTTGACCTGAGCGGCGAGTGGTGGATGGTGCATAAAGATAATCGGCGACTGTTCACAGCTAGCCAATCGTGCTTGTAACCAGTGAAGTTGAGGATCAGTGAGAACACCAGTGGAAGTATCTAAAAAGAAGGCATCCCAATGCGGAAAAGCGCGATGATAATACAGGGCTTGGTCTTGGAACTCCTCATGTAGACCAAAAGCATCAGCTATGAGCTTGGAGTCGTCGTGATTGCCAGCTATCAGGTCGTACGGTATAGCCAATTGATCTAGATGCGACTTGATCCACGTATAAATAGTAGCTTCGCCGTCTCTATAGCAGAGATCACCACCAATGATGAGATGATCGGCGGTCTGTTTCTTGATCTCCTCCAGTATATTCAAAAAATTCTGTCTGACATCAACGCCATAGGTGTCTTCTCCTGCTGCTCCGATGTGTAAATCGGTGATAAATATAATATTCATAGATAGAAATATAGGGGGTACAAAGTCTTAGAGCTTGTTTGGAGCAAAAATTTTGCTAATCGCGTATTCTGTTAAGAATAATTTTGGAATTGGCTAGCAAAATCCAAGCAACAGAACTTTCTACTGTTTTCTCAAAATCCTTAGCCAATCTTCTAAAGAAATTGAGCCAACCAAAAGTTCTTTCTACTGTCCATCGGATTTTTATAGGGACAAATCCTTTTTCACTAGGTGGATGAGAAGCTATCTCCACATCAGCTTGGGATACATCAGCAACAAACTGCTCGAAACTCCCTTTGTATGTTCCATCTGCTAACACTTTTTCCAGCCTGTCGAATTGATCTTTAATTTGACCAAATAATTTGATGCCTTCCTTGCCATCATGTCGATTGGCTGCTCCTACCAATACCCCCCAAACTAAGCCTAAAGTATCTGTAAAAATGTGCCGCTTGCGACCATTGACACGCTTGCCACCATCTATGCCCTTATCTGCTTTGATAAAAGGAGCA
>JBCDKV010000008.1:0-20530 GCA_038746215.1 Bacteroidota bacterium
AGCTTGAAGGATATACAAGTGGAAGAGGGCAAAAATCGTAAAAATTATTCTTGACATAAGGCTATTTTATTATTCATGAATTTGTTGACGATACAAAAATGAAGTCTTCCATTTAGTAGCGCAAAATCATTTTTTTATATTTTTAGCCTTAATTTATTTGCCAGTAAACTGATTTTCAGTATTTTAAAATCAAATAATTAGAATGAATATTGAGAAAAGTAAAGTATTCTATCTCGTCAAAAAGTTACCTAAGAGTGAAATTAAGAAGTTCAGGAGCTTTTTGGCATCTCCTTTCTTCAATCGGCGAGAAGATGTCAGTCTCTTATTTGATGAATTGGTTCGACACATTGGAAAGCCAATTGAACCGAAGCAAGTATTCAAAAAACTGTACGGCACGCGTCGTTTTTCGGAGCGAGACCTGAGCTTAGTGATGAGTTACTTATTCAAACTCCTGGAACACTACTTTACTTACAAAGCAGTATTCACCAAAACGCGCCAATTGCAAAACGATATACAGCTCATTGAGCAGTACCAACAACTGCAAGCCCCTAAACTTTATCAAGAAAAGCTCAAACAAATTGAGAAAAAGCAGCGCGAGCAAAGCATTCAAAACGCATCATATTTCACCCTTCAATACCAACTACTAGAAAAACAATTTGAATTTTCTTCCATTGAGCGTCCGAGTGAAACAGAACATCTAAAAGCCATTTCGACTGCTTTAGACATCAGCTTTATTGCTCAAAAACTTCGGCTGCTGTGTTTCACAATTGCTCATCGTTCCGTTTACAAAGCCAATTTTCAACCTCAACTGATAGATGCCATCATGGCGTATGTGAAAACTGCTCGACTAGAAAAAATACCTGCCATTGGTATCTATTTCTACATTTATCAGATGTTCACAACCGAGCAACCCAATCCCTATTTTCAATTCGTAAAAACGGCTCTTTTTCAACACCAAAATGCACTTCCTCAGAAAGAGTTACGAGACATTTATATGATGACCATCAACTACCTCATTCGTTTCATCAATGAGCGAAAAATGAATTACTTACAGGAAACACTCGAACTATACAAGGCTGGATTAGAACAAGATATTCTTTTAGAAAATAATACAATCACGCGTTTCACCTTTAATAATATCGTACGTATTGCATTGAGGTGTAACGAATTAGAGTGGGTAAGTTCTTTTGTGGAAATTTATCATACCAAGTTGGGCAAGCGTTATCAAAAGAGCTTTTATGCTTTTGGTCGGGCAGCTATTGCTTTTCAGCAAAAAGAATACGAGCAAGTCTTAGCACATTTACAGCAATTCTACAGTAGGGATATACTCCTAAATTTGGGAACGAAAACCCTACGTTCAAAGACCTATTATGAGCTGGGTGAATTTGAATTACTTTCTGCGCATTTGGAAGCCATGTACAACTACATTCAGCGCAATAAGGTGCTAGGCTATCATCGCGACAACTATCTAAAAATTATATCCTATATCAATAAACTGCTTCAAGTCAATATCTATTCGAGGGAAGCTTTGCATGGGTTAAAGGAAGCATTGGCGCAAGAAAATACGTTGAGTGAAAAAGATTGGTTATTACTTAAGCTGGAGCATTTGAATCCATGAGAAGTTATGTGTATCATTGCAACAAAATAAAGCAATTAGATGAAGAAGATAATCACTATTGTTCTCCTATCGCTATTTGGCGCAACTGTTCAAGCGCAGGACACCACTAAAGCAGCCATCCTTCAGCCCATCCAACAACTTTTCGAGGGGATGGCGAATAAAGATACGCTCTTAATGAAATCAGTTTTCCATACCGATGCTAGTTTGAGTACCACTTACACCGATAAAGCAGGTAAAGCACAATACAAAGCAGAAAAGATTGATAATTTCATCACATCTATCGGTAAAATACCTGCCGAACAGCAGTTGGAAGAACGCATTTTGGACTATCAAGTAAAAGTGGATGACAATTTAGCGGTGGTTTGGACACCCTACGAGTTTTACCTCAACGGCAATTTTAGTCACTGCGGCGTCAATGCCTTCACACTATTTAAAGCTGAAACAGGCTGGGTCATTACCGCCATCACCGATACGCGAAGACGAACGGCTTGTGGAAAGTAAGCACGACTTCAGCCATTGGCAGTTGGCATCTAGCTATTAGCCGCCAGTGTTTCCGCCCGAAGAAAATTACGGAACATACTTGTTGCTCAATTTGCGGATATTGACCTGAACTATATCTAAGTCAAATGTCAAGAAAAATAGATATGTATAGTCTTTGTTCGCATTACTAAATCGCAAGTACTTACCATTTAAGCTAAGGGAGAGCTAAGTAAACAGGCTCTAATCTCATTTCACCTTCATAGCTGCAAACAATACTCGATGATACGTTGATTGGGATCAAATGCTTGAATTTCATTCAAACCAAGATGCTGAATGGCGGCTTCAATGAGGTTTTGTTCTGCTGTCTGTGTAGGTGCATAAAACCTACCCGCTTCCAAAATCGCAGCGAGTGGCACTAAACCGATCAGTTCCGAACCTGTAATCCTTATGTCTCGCTTTGAGGCAGCTACCTTACAAGCTTCAAAGGCTTGGTGCATACCCGTGCGTTGAAAATCTGTGAGGTTCATTGAAATCTGCACTTTATCATATTCCGCGATGTACCAAGCAATGGCTTTGAGTGCTGGACAACTGCCTGCTATTCGCACTTTCTTTCCATTGTCTACCACCCATTTGCCGCTCGTCCTAATCCCTTGTGCAATTTCCTGAGCGAGTTCAAGTGATTTGGTATCAAGATTGAGGTTGTAGGCGATCAGGAAAGGTCTTGCCCCAATGACTGTTGCCCCTGATTTGGCATTAAAATCTTGCCCAAAATCTGGACCCCACCTATCTTGTTGCATCTTTGCTGCCAAGCCTTCGTATTCGCCTTTTCTAATGGCCGCCAGATTCCTTCGGTAAGCTGCTTTGGCAGAAGCTTCGTAGCAATAAACCGGAATATCAAGCTCACTAGCGACCCTTCGGGCAAGTTGTTTGGCATAGGGTAGTAATTCTTGCAGCGTGATGCCACGAATTGGAACCAATGGACAAACATCCGTCGCGCCAATTCTAGGATGTTCCCCTTTTTGTTGGCGCATGTCAATCTGTTCACTGGCAATTTGTATGCCTTTGAAAGCAGCTTCCACCACGGCTGTTGGCGTCCCCACAAAAGTCATGACCGTACGATTGGCTGCTGCACCACTATCTGTGTGTAGCAATTGAACGCCAGCTACGGATCGAATAGCGTCCGCAATGTTTTCAATTACCTTAACATCTCGCCCTTCACTAAAATTGGGAATACATTCCACAAGGACTGACTTTTGTGCTGATTTATTCATAAGTGAAAGTTGTACGATTTATTTATCTACCTTTGCCCCAGCAACAAATTTCTGAAAGATTTTCCTAGAGCTTGTTTGGAGTAGGATTGAACTGTAAATCAATAGTTTGCGGTTCTGGCGAAGAAAATAATAGCGACTTTATCGAGATAAACGAGCGATCCTTTAGGTAAATATTCAGTGAATATTTAAGCGAGAGAACCGCTTCGCGGATGGGTTAGCAGCGATTATTTTCAAAGTCAGGTTCGTAAAATATTGTTTTACAGGAAGATAGTGCTCCAAACATGCTCTAAACATCGTCCCTAAACTACTGACTACAAATAAGGCAAGAGCTAATTTTTTTTAGGACTGTACGAAGCCTCAGTTTTGTTAATATTTTACTGGGAAACAGCCTGAGCCAATGAAAGAAAATTAATCAAAAAGTATGTTCATTAAGTCTCTTCGGACGGAAACACAAAATTCCCCTATTTTTTTCTGGAAAAAATAGGAGAACTTTGTGTTTCCGTCCATAAAAAGCCTTTGAGCATACTTGTTGCGCGATCTCAAAAGCTTCACCAAGATTTATTTCAAGGATTGCTTAAAACTTCGTACACGACTAATCTTTTTCGTTTAAAATGTTGATTTGGTTATCTGGCAATCATTGACCTAAAAAAGTAAAATCAAGGAAACCTGTACAATAAACAGATCAATAATTCAACGAATAAACATGCTCTAACGATTGCCATATGACTACACACGAACAATTATGAAGATTGCGGTTTTTCCTGGCTCTTTCGACCCTATCACCAGCGGACACGTAGATTTGGTGAGACGTGCTTTGCCTTTATTCGACCAAATCATTATTGCGATTGGTGTCAATTCACAAAAAAAATACCTTTTTTCACTAGAACAAAGGATCAATTGGCTAGAAACCGTTTTTGTCAAGGAGTCGAAGGTCAAAGTAGATCGTTTTTCTGGCTTGACGGCGCATTACTGCAATTCCATTGGCGCAAAGTATTTGCTGCGAGGTTTGCGAAATGCCTCTGACTTTGATTACGAAAAAACAATTTCGCAGCTCAACCACATCGTAGGAGAAGGAATCGAGACGATTTTCTTGATTGCGCAACCTGATTACTCGCACATTAGTTCTACAATTGTTCGCGAAATTATAAAAGGAGGAGGCGATGCCAGTGCTTTTTTGCCGAAGGAAATTAAAATTATGCGAGGTGAAAAATCAGACTTAGAGGCTGCCAATTAAGGTATTTTTTTTGAATCTCAATAAGCTTGTCCCTGTTTTCATCGTTAATGTACTCCATGTGGGATAAAAAAGTGCGTTTTACTCTATTGGTATTTCTAAGTACAAGCTACCACGTGTACTTTCAAATTTGGCGGCATCGAGCCTGCCAAATTTGACCAAGGTTTTTTAAGGACAAAGAAGCGAGAATCGCTTCTTTGTCCTTAAAAAACCTTGGTTCGCTGTGGTGGTGTCGACCTCCTCCTCAGCGAAAACTTACCTTAAAATTTAGCGGTAAATGATGTAAATGAACTTATCTTTTTTCAAAAATAAAAGCACTTTTTTACCCTGTTTGTAGTATAATTATCTAGTCCTAAAAGCTTTTTCGGAGTGTTATTACCTTTTACTTAAAATAAACATCTCTACTTATGCGATTTCTATGTTTTACTTTGCTTTTAACGATTGCTTTTGCTGCCAAGGCGCAAGACCTAGCATCCAACATTTATTTATTTGACATGAAGAAAAAAAGCGAGCGTGAATACACTTTTGAAAAGCCTCGTTTTTTGACTTATTTCAACGAAGATGGCTACAACAACCAGCCTACTTTTGTCAATAATGGAGAACTGTACATCAGCGTTCGTTACCCGAATCAGGAGCAAAACGATATTTATTTATTGGATCTATCTCGCAAAGATAAATCACAAGTCACGGAGACCGTAGAATCAGAATTTTCACCAACGCTGATGCCCGATTTATTCAGTTTTTCTGCCGTCCGAGTGGAACAAAATGGCGACCAAAGACTGTGGCAATTTCCAAAGGATCGCCTCGATAATGGAAAACCCGTCTTCAAATACATCACCAATATTGGTTATCATCATTGGATGAACAGCCGTCGGGTTGCCCTCTTTTTGGTAGGAAGCAACAACAACAATGAACTAGCAGTGGCAGATGTGGCGACCGACCAAGTCAGTAAAATCCTTACCAATATCGGTCGTTGTTTCCAGACCATGCCTGTGACGGGTGATTTGCTGTTTGTACACAAAGTAGCGCAACGTACTTGGTACATCAAAAAACTAAATACCTACGATAAATACGACAAAGGTACAATCGTTGCACAGACTTTGCCAGGCAGCGAAGACTTTGTGATTCTGAAAGACGGCACTTTTATCATGGGCAATGGAAGCAAACTCTTTAAATTTCATCCTTCTTTCGACAATGAAAAAGGCTGGCAAGAGATTGCAGATTTTGAATACTACGGTATCCGCAACATCACTCGTTTGGCAGTCAGTGATGATGGACAGTTGGCGGTGGTGACAGAAGGCAGTATGCCGAAGCGGTTTTGAAAAAGGGTCTAATAATTATCATTTTAAGCTCGAATTACAATGAGAAAACTACTCTATACTACGCTATTGCTATGCCTTTTCTACCCCCTACTCAGTCAAGGCGATCAACCGCCCAAAAGTGCGGAGGAACGCTACCAATGGCGCATCCAGCAATCAAAACTCTACGGAGTCTACATCCCGAGAGACCTAACCGATGCTTTCCTAGAATTAAATCGCTTGATTGAACCCGATGCAAAAGCGAAATTTAAAAAAGCATCCGAAGCGGTTGTAGCGCAAAAACTCCACTTCAGCTTGGGGCAGTGGATGATGGTCAACTGGGGCTTCTACGAAGGTTCTCGCCTGACGGCTTTCTTGAATAAATTGGACTTACATCATCCAGATGATATGGCGCGCTTCCTAATCGTTACCTTTCATCGTAGCTTGAACCAAGAACCTTTGGCGGTGAAAGCACTGGTAGAAACGCTGGTAGCCAAACGATCTGCCTTGAAACAGGAGCGACTGGAAAAAGGTACGGTATTGGAAGAAACTACTCGACAACGCACAAAAGTGGATAGTACTGGGCAAGGACAGCAGTAAATATATTTAGATTCCATTCGGAACTAGTGCGGTACAAAGTCTTAGTTTTCTTAACTTTTACTCAGAAGCAGCCTGAGCCAGTACAAAAAAAATCGCTCAACAAGTATGCTCAGTGAGTCTCTTCGGACGGAAACTCAAGTTCTAAAGAGAAGTCCATTGACAAAAGACATTGTAAAGGAGTTGATTCTTTTTTACGCTTTTTATATCAACTTCGCACAGCTAAATACGGTAGTGCTGCAAATGTAAGGCTATGTTGCACGCAAAACTTGCAAAGTACGCAGAGAGCAAGAGCGCATGCAGCCTTACAAATATAGGACTACCCTAAATCCTTGCCTATTCTTAGAAATGTCCAATAGTGTGACTTTTCACCTCGCCAGAACCGCAAACTACTCATTATCAGTTTATAAAAATTCCCAACAAGCTCTGATAGATGTTCAGGAAGATTACTCCAATTTGTAGTTTATGAATCTGACTGTTAGTCCTTATTTGATATTTGCAAATACTTTTCTAACGCAACCGTCATGGAAGGTACTTCCGGCGCAGGAGCTTTTATGTTGACTGAAAGTCCTCGGTCTGTCACCGCTTTGCTAGTGCTTTTCCCATAGATAGCTAATCGCGTTTCTCTTTGTTTGAAATCTGGAAAGTTTTCGTACAAGGATTTGATACCGAGCGGAGAAAAGAAAACCAAGACGTCGTAAGTCACATCGCTTAGATCAGATAAATCGCTGCTAACGGTCTGATACATCATCGCATCTTTCCAGTCAAAATCATGCTCGTCTAGGTAGTTGGAGACATTCTTACTACCTAGATTGGAACAAGGCAGTAGAAATTTCTCCTTGTTTTTGTGCTTTTGCAAAGCAGGTGCTAGATCACTGATGAGTTTCTTGCCAATGAAGACTTTTCGTTTTCGGTAAATAATAAATTTCTGCAAATAGTTAGCGATTGCCGCAGTGAGACAAAAATATTTAGTGTCCTGCGACATTTTGATCCGCATTTCTTCGCAAACCCGGAAAAAATGATCCACAGCATTCTTGCTAGTGAGAATTATTGCAGAGTACTGATCGGGACGCACCCGCTGCTTTCTGAATTCCCGAGCAGCTAGACCTTCCACGTGAATAAACGGACGCCAATCAATTTGAAGTCCATATTTTTTTTCTAATTCGTAGTAAGGAGAATGCTTGGGTTTTGGTTGTGAGACCAATATCGTTTTAACTCGCTTATAGCTTTCTTGCTGCGCTTGTCCTTCTGCTGCCATCCAGATACTTATTTTTTTTAAAATACGAATTGCTCTGAGAGAAAATAAAAACAAAGAATAGAAAGACATAAACATCTTTCTATTCTTTGTTTGCGGAACATGAAATAAATAAGTGGGTAAGTCCATTTATTTCGCATTCCTATGCTAAATACAATAGCACCAATTTAATGATAATAAATATAGGAGCAATTTCGACGGCGCAAATATACAACAAAAAGTGAAACCTGTCTAAAAGTAAGAAGCGATTGCCAACGATTAAAGCCCGATAGGAGCGAATTAAATAGATAGCTGCCAAGAGTGCCAATGCACCATAGATAAGTACGCTTAATAATTCTGCTCCTGCGTAGATGATGGCAATATTGATGGGGGCTAAAAAAACGCCCGTCACAATGCCGAAGAGTAGTAGTAGGTATCGGTAGAGTTGCATTTCTTTCTTGAAGGGAAAAATTTCGCCTAGTAAAGCTAGTAAAAGGCGTTTTCCGAGGACGAGGACACTAACAATACCTGTGCAGATCAGTCCATTGATGAGTGGCTGCTTGGTGAAAGCTGCACCGTAGTAATTCATAATCAAGGATACAAAAATACCCAAATTAAGTAGGAAGATGATGTACCAAATATTCAAAGGAATAATGGATGCTCCCGCATATTCTCTGTAGCTTCTGTTCAGGACATTGGCACTGAGGATGTTCTCATAAGCTTTACTGAAAAAAGCTCGGAAAAGGGTGAATAAGATCGTGACTGGCACTAGCGTCAATAGCATGAGTCCGAAAAACTGCCCTTGCTGTCCATCCGCTTTACCAGCAGGTTTAATGTTGGTTAGGATATGATCTTTTGATTGGTCATTATCTTGTTGCGTTTCATGTTGTGGTGGTTCTGCTATTGTCGTTTCTACTGAATTAGTATTACTGACCTCAGCAATATCTGTTTCTTCTATGGTACTAGCCGATGCCTCGGAACGCACCAAGATTTCAAAAGGATTTTCGGAATCTACGAGTACCTTTACAGTATCCTTAGTAGCAATAGTTGTAGTTTCTGGAATGCTTACAGTCACTTTTTCCGCTGCTGCTTCCTCCTTCACTTCTGCTTCGGCAGGACTACTAACTACTGCTTCGGTTAGGTTTTCCATCTCGAAAGGATTCGTCGCTACTTTGGATTCACTAGGGGTCGCAACTACTTTTTCACTGGTTGTCGCTCGCCCTAAAATCTCAAATGGATTTGCTTGTTGCTGTCCGTACAGTATAGCACTAAGATTGATGATGACAAATATGACGAATAGCCTTTTCAAGTAGATAGTATATTATGTGTTTTAATTTGACTTTGCGCAGAGTGTTCAAATGCGCTGGCAAAAATAATCAAAGGAAAAGGAAAAGACAATTTATGGTGTAAAGAAAAAAGACGAGGTGTAAAACTACACTAGTGTGTTTATTCCAATTAGGGGTGTACGAAGCCTCATTTTTCTCAACATCTTACTTGGAAACAGCCTGAGTCAATGGAAGATAACTGAGCAACAAGTATGCTCGGTAAGTCTCTTCGGACGGAAACACAAATTTTTTAAGAAAAATTTGTGTTTCCGTCCATAAAAATCTCTTAAGCATACTTGTTGCGCGATTTATAAGAACTTTACTGTGGCTTGTTTCGAGTATTGCTTAAAACTTTGTACTAGCCTATATTCCAATCAAAGAGGCAAACCGCTAATTTCTGCTAAACTACCTATTACTATATCTGTTTCCACACCCAAGGACTCGAACACTGCTCCACCTCGATTGACCCAAACTGTCTGAAAGCCGAATCGCCTTGCGCCTGCAATATCCCAAGCATTAGAGGAGAAAAACAATACCTCGTGAGCTTCTATTTTCAACTGATCTAAGACCAGTTGATAGACAGCAGGCGCAACTTTAAATTGTTGCACTGCATTTGCAGAAAAAGCATGGTCGATGAAAGACTGCAAACCCGTTTTTTGAATACCTGCCTGCAACATCTCTGGCGTTCCATTGGATAGGATGGCGATGGGGACTTTCTGTTGTTTTAACTGTTGCAAAGCAGCAATTACGTCCTCAAAACAATCAGGCTGATGATAAATTGGCATCAATTGTTCCGCTAATGCGTCATAGTTTCTTAAATCAAGACTTTCGGTCGCATATTTTAGGGCATCTAGCGTCACTTGGTCAAAGCTCACCCAGTTGTCCATTAAAGTCCTGAGCCAAGTGTATTCTAGTTGTTTTGTTCGCCAAATATCGAGCAAGCGTCCTGCCTTACCATCGGTATGCCGGTTCAGTGTTTCGATGGGAATATTGACTTTAAATAGAGTGCCGAAAGCATCGAAAACGTAGGCTTTGCTGTGCTGCATTGTTTTGTATTATTACTTGTGCGAATAATGGGTAAAATGCTCCATCTTGTGGCGGTATAGCTTTACTAAACTTTTGAAATTTGTGTTTCCGTCCGAAGAAATTTACTGAGCATACTTGTTGCTCAATTTGCGGATATTAACCTGAACTATGTCTGAGTTAAATGTCAATAAAAATGAAATCTGCACAGCCGTTATTCGCATTAGTATCATTTGCTTACTTCACCGCACGCGTCATTTCCCTTTTTCCAGGTGGACCAGGCAATCGCTCCACGGTGAATCCCGCTGCTTTCATGGTTCTTTTTACTGCTCCTTTAGCACAATAAGTGACCAAAATTCCATTCTCTTTCAGGGCGGCATACATTTTTTCCATCATGGGCAGTTCCCAAAGTTCTGCTTGGGCGTTGGGTGCAAAAGCATCAAAATAGATAATATCGAAAGTATCTTGATGATGAATTTGATCAAAGGTCTGACGATGTTTACGGAAATTAAAGTTTTCGTTGATGACGTGCGGGAGTTCCCAGTCTAAGCAATGCAACTGATCGAAAATATCGAGTTCTTCTTTCTCTACTGCTAACACCTCTTTGTAGTTGAGTTGCTGTACTTCTTGCTCAGTGATAGGATAGGCTTCGTAGGTAGTATAATAGATATTGAGATTGCGTTTACGTGCTTCCAAATAAGTCATGAAAGCATTCAAACCCGTGCCAAAACCAATTTCTAGAATCGCGATATTTTTTTGCAATACTGCTTTGAAGCGTAGTGCAGCGTCTATAAATACGTGTCGCGTCTCTTGCACCGCACCATATTTGGAGTGATAACTGACGCCAAATTGCGCAGAAAATATAGAATGTGAGCCGTCCTGTGTTTCAAATATTCTTGATTCCTCCATGATGGAGTTCTTAACTCGTATTTGATGCTTTTTGTTTGATGCAAGCGGTAATTAGGGACAAGCCATAAATAAGCGCTTGTCTTGGGGCAGTTATTTTTTTCTCGGTTTGAGCTTCAAAAACCGCACGAGCTACATAAGGCTCTTTCAAGTTCAAAATGAGTACAAAAGAACGACTCAGGAGCGAGTAGCTATTTTTGACTTGTTCTTCAATTGAGTATTCAAGTTCAAGCAAACATCAGACAACTACAATTTGCTCTATTACAGTTCCGCTAAAACTGTCCTCACGGTCTTTATATCAATATCAAAATGGGAGGCTTGGTGTACAGATCTGCCATTTTGTACCAATAGAATCTGTGGAGATTCGTGTTTAGTGTCGAAAATGTGGGCAACCTCATCCGAAAGTGATCGGTGGTCTAATACATTCAGAAAATAAGGCTTCAATTGCTCCTCGGCAAAGTCCCACGCCCGCTCTATTCGCATCTTGGTCATGCTACAAATAGAGCAAGTTGGACTGTGTTTGTAAAGCAAATAAGCCGTATTAGAAGTATCTTTCTGAATGCCTTGCAGTTGAGTTGGTGTCGATAATTCGATCCAATTCATTATTTTAGATTCGTTACTGCTTTCGTGACGGCAGTTTTCACCATATCCGTCACTTGTTCGCCAATAGAGAAATTATTTGGACAACCATAACCACGATTGCAAGAAGAGGAAGCAGCAGCAAAGGCAAGTACGCTACAAATGACTAGGGCTTTTCTGAAATTCTTTTTCATTACCTGAAATTTTAAATGAGTTCGATAAACTGTGGTAGTTTTCTGAGTTATCAAAAGATGCTTTACTTGGGGCGCATCTCAAAATGTCGCAGAAAGTTTTTTTCAAAGGTGAAAAACTTTCTGCTAGGGGGATTTTAAGGGCAAGAAGCGTTAAAACGTTAACGCTTCTTACCCTTAAAAAACCCTTGGAGCATCCGAACATCCTCCTTTGTAGATTTTCGGATGCGACTGTATGGAATACAAACGAAAATTCGCCCTTTAATCAACCAAACGACATTTTGAGATGTACCCCTTTACTTGTCAGTAAACGATTTTATAGCAAAAAGTTACATCCTGCAACTAAACGAGTCGAGCATTTCAATTATTTTAGTACTACACCAAATATCTACTTTTTGTTCTCTATGCTTTTTTTGGCATGGACAAAGTTCTGAGGTATGTTTTGGATAAATCTTTTTGGCATACCTATCGCGCGACTTTCTTGCGTTGACTTAAACTGTTTTCTGTTAAACGACGAGACTTTGCACACCCCTGAAATACAATTAGGGCTGTACAAAGTTCTGTTTTTTCTTAACATCGTGCTCGGAAACAGCCTGAGTTGATGCAAGAAAATTGAGCAACAAGTATGCTTAGGGAATCTCTTCGGACGGAAACACAAATTTCAACTTATTTTCTCCAAAAAATAAGTTGAAATTTGTGTTTCCGTCAATAGAAACCCTTTGAGCATACTTGTTGCGCGATTTCAGGAGCTTTCTCGGACTTGTTCTGAGGGTTGTTTAAAACTTCGCACATACTTAAAATACAATTATGAATAATTTTTATATGTTAAAGTAAAGGTGGCTTGGCAACCTAGCAGAGTCTTTTTGCACAAAGGTAAAGGCATGCATGCACTTTATTTTCATCATTAAAAATTGAGTTATGATTTATTCAATCAAGCGTTTTGGACAGCTCTTTGTCTTGCTGTTCCTATCGCTATTGCTACAGAATTGTGCGGAAAACGATGCTTTGGATACTGCAACTAATCCAACGGAGGAAACAGCAACTGCCTTCATTAGCATGGATAATGCGACGGTGGTGGAATCTTTCGAGGATGGCGAAGTCGCTCCCCGCACCAATAGTTTCTATACCTTCAACACACTCAACCAAGCTTTGCATTGTACGGGTCTAGGTGCTGTTTTGGGGCATGGTCTCAACACTATTTATGCACCTTCCGATGCTGCCTTTGCCAAGTTGGGCTTGAATGCGCATAATGTTTGCCACGAACTGAGTCCAGCTACTTTGAAGGAAATTTTACTGTACCACGTTGTGACGGACGAATTGGTTGATCTGCGTGAAGTAGGATGCCAAGAGATGGCAAATGGTGATCTGACGCAACGTTCTATCGCGCAGCATCGCTTTTTCATCAATGAGTCGAATATCTATCGGGCATTCACACAGGTTGGACACACCTACAAGCTACGGGTTTACGTGATTCCAGACGTACTGGAAGTACCAAACGACAATATCGTAGAAACTGCATCCGAGGCTTCCATCTTTGAATCTTTGGTGGCGGCAGTACTAGCCGCTGATCCTGCAATTGCGGCAGCACTATCCGATGATGATGCGATTTTCACCGTTTTTGCACCGACTAATGCTGCTTTTCACGATCTCATCGCCGCTTTTGGTGCGAGTTCACTCAACGAATTGGTGCATATCGTAGGAGTGGAAACGCTCTCTACTATTTTGTTGTATCACGTCGTGGATGCTTGCGCTTTTTCCAACGACCTGCGAGACGGACTGAGATTGACGACTTTGCAGGGAGAAAAAGTGGAAATAGATTTGCACAACTTACAAGTCATTGATAAGACGGATACACCCGCTGGGCTAGAAGTGGATTTGTTAGATATTCGCACGGATAATGGCGTTGTACATGGCATTGATAAAGTCTTGCTGCCACAGGAGGTTTTGAATGATTTATAAGGAATTAGTGCTTTTTCACCTTGAAGCAATTGTAATATGAATGCTGATATCTACCCAAGCGAGGTAGCTGACCACTAAGGATAGCTACTTCGCTTTTTTGTTTTCAATCGAAGGCTATTTTTTGTTTTGATTCGTATGACAAGTTTATGTATTAGACTTGTACAGCTATTAACTCTCTGAATATCAAGCGTAAAATTTATGGGCCTGCCATGAAAGGTACTAGAATCTCTCAAATTCAAAGTAAAAGTCAGCCCACGAATTATACGACTTGCTGATTAAGTCTATTTACTCGACATTACCTTTTTAAAATCGAACGAAAAACGGATATATTTATCCAAATCGCAAAAATAGTTGACACCTTATTTTCAAGTTGCTAATTTTTATGAAATAAAATTAGTCATACACGAAGTTTTTAGCAATGCTCGAAATAGGACTTGGTCAATCCCTTGAGATCGCGCAATAAGTATGCCTGAAGGTGTTTCCGTCCAAAGAGACTACCTGAGCATACTTGTTGTGCGATTTTCTTGCATTGACTCAGGCTATCTTCTGTTAAGAGCTTGTTTGGAGCAGGATTGAACTAGAAATCAGCAGTTTGTGGTTCTGACAAGGTGAAAAATTAACTGCATATCTGGATACGGGGTTTATTTTTCATGCAGTCAGGTTCGTAAAATGTTGGTTCATAGGAAAATAGGGCTCCAAACATGCTCTAAGAGAAGTAAGACTTCTTACACCCCTAAATAAAAGTCAATATCATTTCTGTCCGAATCAAGAGAGTGGATAAACTTGCCGAAAACGAAGTTTTTTATTTCTGTCAAAAAGGGACGACCAAATTATAGCCATTGAATTGCCGTACATTCCCATTGCTCTTTCAATTTTCCAAGTGCTTCACAGAACCTATCCTCAAAACAAATGTTAGGTTGACAATAGACATGTCTAAAAACTGTCATATTTACTAACAATAAAAATACAAACTGAATTATGGCATTTCAGCTTCCTGATTTACCCTACGATTTTGCAGCTTTAGAACCTCACATTGACGCCCGTACAATGGAAATTCATCACGATAAGCATCACGCTGGCTATACGAATAAACTGAATAACGCACTAGAAGGCACTGGCTACGAAGGCAAAAGCATTAAGGAAATTCTAGCAAACGTCTCAAAACTATCTGGTGGTGTTAGAAATAATGGTGGCGGCTATTTCAACCACGCTTTGTTCTGGGAAGTAATGTGTCCACCGAGTGAAAGTGAATTGAAAGAAAGCCACAATATCCACAAAGCTATCATGCGCGATTTTGGTAGCTTAGACCAATTCAAAGCAGCTTTCAAAGCGGCGGCTACTGGGCAATTTGGTTCGGGCTGGGCTTGGTTGTGCGTAGACAAAGACGATAAATTATTCATCACTTCTACTCCTAATCAGGACAACCCATTGATGGATGTTGTAGCGGCAGAAGGCACTCCGATCTTAGGTTTGGATGTGTGGGAACACGCCTACTATTTGAACTATCAAAACAAGCGTGGCGATTACGTCGATCATTTCTTCCACGTCATTAACTGGGGCGAAGTTTCTAAGCGTTACAATGATGCGAATGAGGGAGCTTCTAAGTTTTAGTAGCTCGAATAAACGCCTGTAAATAATACTATCGAGAGATAAGGTAAATGCGGTCTATAAATTTTGCTTTTACTTATTTCTTTACAAGATATGCCGAAGCGAGTTCAGATCGAACTCGCTTTTTTAGTTTAATCTTACCTGCAGTAGGAGTAAACTAGAAGCGCACGAAGTTACATCTGTCTTAACAGAAAACAGCATGAGTCGATATAAGAAAATCGCGCAACAAGTATGCTCAGTAAGTTCCTTCGGACGGAAACACAAATTTCAAACAAATGCTACATCCCCCACTCACCGAACTTCCTTAATCAAGTGCATATAGACGGGAAAATGATCGCTATAACCGCTATCGTATTTTCCACCTGCAAAAGTACGCTTAGGATAGCCTTTGAATCGCCCTTTGCTTTGTCGCATAAAAGGTTCGTTGAAAATGGCAGTTTTGTAAAGGCGGTATGTATTATTTTCGGGACTGATTAAGTCCTCAGATAGGATGATTTGGTCAAAGAGATTCCAAGCATCGCGATAGGCTAAGGTACCAATTCCTTTTTTGTAATAGGCATACATTGGATTGTACAGATCACCATCAAACAACTGCTTTTTATCGTACTTAACTGCTAGGTGCTTTTTGACGCTCGGGCTGGTTGGGTCATCATTCAAATCGCCCATAATGATGATTTTGCTGTCTTTATTTGAAGCTAGGAGCAGATCGACGACATTTTTTACCGTATCTGCTGCCATGTTGCGATAAGGCGCACTTCTGCGTTCTCCACCTCGTCGCGAGGGCCAGTGATTGACGAAAATATGAATTGTATCACCATTCAGCAGTCCTTCCACGTGCAGTACATCTCGGGTAAAATTCTGTTCGCCATTCCTAAAAATTTCAACGGGAATCGCACGACTTTTTATCGGTTGAAAATATTTAGCTTGGTACAATAAGGCCACGTCAATCCCCCTTTCATCGGGCGAATCGTAATGTACGATTTGATAGTTGCGAGCAGCCACAGCATCGTGCGCCACAAAATCTTCCAATACTCTTCGATTTTCGATCTCCGCCAAGCCCAAAACGGCTAGCCCATCTGGATTCAAATCTGTCCCAATTTGACGAACAACCTCACTTAATCGGTCTAGCTTTTCCGCATATTTTTTTGCATCCCAAACCCTAGACCCCGCGGGCGTATACTCTTCGTCGCGGATGGCAGGATCGTCTTCAATATCAAATAGATTTTCGACATTATAGAATCCAATGGAAGCAACTTGGTATTGCTTTTCTTGGGCAAAAACTATTTGAGTGCAAAAAAGTAAAAGGATTGGCAGTAGTTTTCTCATCTAATTTATTTGTGTACCATTTCTTATTATCAATAACTTATCTTTCTGACGCAAGAGAAACAAAATTGTCGCATAAAAATTGTTTTTTTATTTGTCTTTTGAAAAATTTTAATTTCACGGCACATTATAAAAATACATCAATGAGCACAATGCCTAACAAAGATACCCTCACCGAGTCTGAAAAATCCACTACGGACACCAGTTGGTTGAAACTATTAGAGTTGCAGAGTTGGCAGGCGGAATTACTGATTTCAGGTGTAGTCATTGCTGGACTATCGCAGCTACCCGAAATCTATATTCAATGGATTGAGCAATACGTACTCAGTTCCAGCGAACTGGGCTTTTGGTTCTTAAACATCGGCTCGATGCTGATTTTAGCAGGTATCAACTCTCTCGTTTTTTTCCTGTGCTTTCATTTTTTGATGAGAAGTATCTGGGTCGCTTTGTTGGGCTTAAATTCTGTCTATCCTGACGGCATCAACATCAATTCTACGGCTGGTGCAGGACCAAAATACTGGAAAAAAGCAAAAGAAAAATATCCCAATCTTTCTGCTTATAATGCGGAACTAGATCATACTTGTAGCTTGATTTTTTCCATGACTGCCGCTGCCATTATTGGTATCAGTGCCATTACGCTCTTGATTCTATTCATTTACCTCATTCTTAATTTATTGATAGGGTTCTTTCCCATCATTGAAGACTATTTACTTACCATTGGGATTGTGCTATATTTTTCATTCTTGGCCTTTACTTCGAGCTTGCAGTATTTGGGGAAAAAATATCCGGATAACGAAAGCGTAGAGCGAATACTAGAAAGATATAGTAATATATCTAGTAACCTGATTGGATTTTATTTTTTCAAAAAGCCCATGGGTTACATCAGCGGAATCTTAACGTCTAACACCAGTTCTAAAAAAGGTTTTCTTATTGGACTGAGTTTCAGTTTCCTCCTTGGGATGTATAGTGCTACACAAACGACTAGCCATCCTATATTTAACAATTTAGACCCTGACTCTTATTATACTTTCAACAACAAACCCGAGCGTATTTTCGCTTTCAATTATGAGCATTTGAACACTGAAAATAAACGCATCTTTACCCCTGTCATTCCTGCCGATGTTATTTATGGTAGTGTGTTAAAGGTGTTCATTCCAACCATTGAACGAGAAAAGGAAGCCATGAATTTAGACGAGACTGGAATATTGCAAAAGATCAGATTGGGGCGAGCATTTCGAGATTCGATCAGGGTAGAAAATTTGAATAAATATGCCGCTTTTAATCAAATACGAGTCAACGATATTGACTACGATGAGCTTCAATTCCAATATTATATCCACCCCAATGCGCAAGAAGAAGGTGTGTTGGTGTATATCCCAACGGCTCGCTTTCAAGTAGGTAGAAATGTCTTAGAGATTCGTAAAAATTACTTCTCCAAAAAGGAAGTTCAAAAAATTGTGAAGATTCCTTTTTACTTTGAGGGAGAAGGTTAGCATGAAACTCAAAATAGTGTTCTAAGCCCGCTCCCCAACAATACCATCGAAAAACCGATCAGGCGTGGCAGCATCAGGGTACATGGGAGTTACAGGAGTAGTCGATGAGGTAGGGCGAGGAGCTTTAGCGAGTTCTGCCATACCGTGAGCCAAGACGCTGAGGTAGTGCGTAGCAAGCAGTCGCTCGATGGGCGGATATTGCGCCACATGAGCGCGATTAACGCGATCACATTGCATAATCCAAGTGGTGCTACCCAAAGCGTCGGTGTCGGCGACTTCGCGCATCTCGAAGGCGCGTTTGTAGTCTTTCACCCGTTTGTCCGCTACCAAGTGGGCGAGTGCTTCGTCGGAATAGTCCACGAGTGCTTCTTTCATGTCTTTGTAGAGCGCATCCATGAATTTGCGTTCTTGCGTCAGGATGATTTTGCGAGCGGCAACTGAGCTATTGACTGCACCTGCTTTTTCGGCTTCCTCACTGGCTCTAAGCCAAATGCCCGTCACGATCATATATTGCGAAAACAGCAGTGAATTGTCCTGATCGCCATAGTTGGGTAGTGCGCCTTCGAAGAGCGGCATCATACTCGTGTAGGCTGCTGAGATCAAGCCGACGTGATCTTTTGCCATTGCGATGGAGAGTTCTTCAATCATTTGTTTGCGACTTAGCAGCCGAACGATATTTTCTCCACGGTGGTAATTGATTAAAGATTTCGGGATGACGTAGAAAAAATCATGTCGAGCAGTCGCCCAATTATCGAGTATGGATTGTGCCAAGGGCGAAGCGGTGCGCGACAGGTGTTGCTCCAAATGATGTAAGAGCGCAACTTCGTGTCCCCTAGCTAATTCGCTTTCCTCCGTGATACGATGTACTTCGATAGAATCTTGCGAACATCTTTGAGACAGCAAACCGCTGGGATCGTACTGATAAGCATTGCCGCCGCTCATACCATTACCGAAGCCTTTGCCGTATGCCCCCAAATTCACGATAGCTCCGTTGGTCATGTACTCACAACAGAAATCGCCAACGCCTTCAATGACTGCAACTGCACCCGAATTGCGGACACCAAATCGGTCGCCCGCTTGTCCATTGACGTAGAGTGCGCCGCCCGTTGCACCGAAAAGGGCAAAGTTCCCTACTAGTACATTTTGCTTTGAATCAACAGTAGACACGCTTGCCGAAAAGCCAGGATTTTTGATGACGATACAGCCGCCCGATAGTGCTTTACCTACGCCATCATTACAAGTACCCGTATGAATCAGCGTAATGCCCGAATTGTTAAAAGCCCCGAAGCTTTGACCAGCAGTATTGCTTGTGCGAATGACGACCGAATCGGATTTCAGTATCTTTCTACCGCCACGCAGTTCAAGGATAGCAGGATGTTGCTCGATCTTTTCTGCCGATAATTCGTAGTTGAGCAGCCGTTCGATGTCTACCGAAAATTGTCCGCCCACAGTCTTGTGGTTATTGTTCAAGACTGGCCCTTCGATTAGGATTTGAGGCACGTTTTCTTCCAAGAATTTTTCTTGAAATTCGTTCAAATAACGATCATCTGGAGCGAAATTGGCTTCCAAATAGATCGGTTGCGCTATTTTAATCACTTTTGCTTCGCGTAGCAAACCGCTCATATCCATTTGCCCCACCATGACTTTATGGTTGATGAGGTTGAGTAAATTGGTCTTACCTCGAATGGCTCGGAGCGAAGTATAGCCCAGCCTTGCGATGATTTCCCGAATTTCGTGCGCCATATTGATAAAATATTGCGCCAAAGCCCTCGGGTCGCCTTCGTAAAGTTCCGAATTGGTGGTCAGACCAGCAGGACATTTGATGTTGCAGTTTTTTGCCATCACGCACTTTAGCATCATCAAAGCAGACGTACCAAATTCAAAAGAATCGCCACCCAAAATGGCAGACTTCACCACATCCATACCCGTTTGGTGCGCATTAGAACAGCGTAAAATGACTTTTTCTCGGATGCCATTATCGCACAAAGCTTGATGGACTTCCGCAATGCCGAGATCAGCCGCACGGCCCGAATTTTTAAGGCTCGTTACCTGCGCCGCACCCGTGCCACCCGTATTACCTGCCACATTGATGACATCCGCACCCGCTTTCGCAACGCCCACTGCAATCGTGCCAATACCTTCGGAGGAAACGAGCTTAACAACAACTTTGACCCGCGCACATTTGGCATCATGGATGAGTTGCGCCAAATCTTCGATGGAATAAGTATCGTGATGTGGTGGTGGCGACACCAATTCTACGCCAGGTGTCCCACTACGAGCCGCCGCAATCTCTACATTCACTTTTTTGGCAGGTAGCTGTCCTCCTTCGCCAGGTTTCGCTCCTTGCGCAATTTTGATTTCTATCTCTTCTAAAGACGGGTCAGCAAAATAGCC
>JBCDKV010000009.1:0-20514 GCA_038746215.1 Bacteroidota bacterium
AAGTTGAAATTTGTGTTTCCGTCCGAAGAAACTTACTGAGCATACTTGTTGCTCAATTTTCTTGCATTGGCTCAGGCTGTTTCCCAGTAAAATGTTAACAAAGCTGAGACTTCATACAGCCCTAATAATTAATT
The DNA here is from genome assembly GCA_038746215.1 of Bacteroidota bacterium. Classification (GTDB taxonomy): domain Bacteria; phylum Bacteroidota; class Bacteroidia; order Chitinophagales; family Saprospiraceae; genus JAAUTG01. The sequence continues at coordinate 135 of JBCDKV010000009.1, forward strand.
GCTTATGCAAAAATAAAAGATGCCACTATTTTAACGGAACGGGAATAAAAAGTCATTACATCGCCACATCGACAACTACTTTTTTCAATCCTTCTAGTACAAAAGGCGGTTGATAAGCTCGACTGATTGGAGCATGCCGATTTTCGCCACAACGCAGTCCTGAGTTCGGGGTATAAATCGGCCACATTCTGGGCAATTCACCTTCCCCGATTTTCTTATCTTCTAAATAAAATTCCACCTTGGCTGAACTTTCACTTGTCTTTTCTAAGCGCACGCTCAAAAGATGCTCACCTGCTGGAATTTTTTGATTAGACTGAATAACCGTTGCATCTTTTCGAACATAGGTATAATTCAGTACAAGTAAACCATCTTGCATGTACAATTCATAACCCGCTCCACTATCGCCAGATGCAAGAATAACACCGCTAGCATTGTCCGCTGGAAAATCTACCAGTATGCTCCAGCGGCTGTCAAATTGATAAATATCGGGCGCACTCAAACGATCCAATCGAGTCATTTTAGGATAGAAAATATGTCTTGCTCTCGGTGCTGGAACCGCCGCTGCATATAGTGCCAGCGTATCGTCCGCCATCGGTAGGATGTCATACCGCTTGGCTTCTTCAAACCAAATAGCAATCAAGGCTTTCAATTTTTCGGGTTCTGCTTCGGCTAAGTTATGAATTTCTGCAAAATCTTTTTCTACTCGATATAGTTCCCAAATGTCCTGCTCAAAAGGATCGCCCTTTTGATGTCGAGTGACTGCTTTCCAGCCATTCACCCAAATTGCTCGGTCGCCTAGCGTTTCAAAATATTGCACTTGTTTTCGGGTAGGCATATCTTTTTGGTCGAAAGCATAAGCAAAGCTAGTTCCCTGAATAGGCAGTATTTTCTTTTCGTTAAGGGCAGAAGGAAAAGGCTGATTGATTAAATCTAAAATAGTGGGAACAACATCAATCACATGATGGTATTGCTGGCAGATTTGATTTTGAGGAATATTACCGTTTGGCCAACTTACCATCAAAGGCGCACGCGTTCCCCCACCGTAGGTATCTGATTTATACCATTTCAGAGGCGTATTGCTCACTTGCGACCAACCCGTAGAAGTATTGTGGTAAGAATCGTCCGTACCCAAAGCGGCTAAATGTGCCATTTTTTCCTCAAAGGATTCTGCGCCCAAATACGCAGTTCGGCGAACATCAATGCTAGGCACAGGGGAACTACCTGGCGCTGCACCATTGTCGGAAAGTAGTAAAATGATGGTATCTTCAAACTGATTTTCTGTTTTCAGGAAGTCTACAATTTTCTGTAATTGCTTATCGGTATGCTCCAAAAAGGCAGCGTAGACCTCTTGTCCTCTTGTTGCTAGTTTTTTTTCGTCGGTAGTCATATCCTGCCAAGGCTTGACACTAGGATTGAGCGGTGATAGTTCTGTTTCTGGCGGGATGATTCCTATGGACTTTTGCCTTTCAAATCTTTGTTGACGAATCGCTTCGTAGCCCTCATCATATCTTCCAATGTGTCTACGAATGTCATCCGAAGGAGCATGTAGTGGGAAATGACAAGCTCCAAAAGCAAGATACATGAAAAAAGGTTGATCGGGTGCAGCCGCAAAGTGGTCTTGTAAATACTCGATGCCACGCCTAACTAAATCTTCGCTGAGGTGATAGTCTTTTGTTTTTTCAGGGTAGGCGGCTACGGTATTTTCAAACATTTCAGGATGCCAATGATCCATTGCATTACCATGAAAGCCGTACCATCTATCAAAACCTCTACCCGTTGGCCAGCGGTGAAATGGTCCAGTTCCATTTTGATCGTCTAAGGCGGATAAATGCCATTTACCCAATGCTAAAGTAGAATAGCCTTCTGGACGCAACATTTCCGATAATGTAGCTGCATCTTGTCGAATCCAACCTCTATAGCCAGGATGGTCACGTCCCCACTCTGCAATATTACCAACGCCCACGGCATGGGCATTTCGGCCCGTCAAAAGACAAGCACGTGTCGGAGAACACAAAGCAGTGACATGAAAGTTATTAAATCGCGTTCCAGAAGCAGCGAGCTTATCCATGCAAGGAGTAGTATGCTCTGCGCCGTAGCATCCCAAATCACCGAAACCTACGTCATCTAGTACCACCATTAGAATATTGGGTTTGCGCTTCAAATCACGAGCTGTGAATCCATGCCCGACGGCAGATAGATGCTCTTGCTTTTTCGGAAAATCGAGATCAGATGCCTCGCATCCCATAGTACTTGCCGCAGATGCCAGCGCAGAGAGTTGTATGAATTTTCTTCGGTTTAGTTTTGTTTGTTCAGACATATTTTATGCGTTTACCAAAAGACTTATTTTGAGTTTTATTCGAGTTTTATACACAATACTTAAAGTGCGCAGTCAACAACCCTAACACATTCTATTTTGTTATCCATCAATATATTAGCTTTAAAATAATTCCTATGGGATATAGCAATTTCAAAAATTTTAGACAAGTCCGTAGTAAGTTTGACATCACTATTCGGCACTCAAATTTGCTCACAGCTATAGTGCCTATTGAACCTTCTGATTGGCTTAAAAAGACCATTGAGCTAGCTTATTCTGTTCCCTTATCTAACGAAAAAGTCAAATCTGAACGACTGATTTCTCCCATTCTCACCGAAGTACACGAGCTTCATAAAGGATATTTAACCTTATTCTCTGGTGAAGAACTTAATGTTCAGCCTGAAAACGATCTGAATGGTGCTTGTGATTTTTTCTTTTCATCTGTACCTAATGCCTACATCTTAGAATCTCCAATTGTTAGCTTAGTAGAAGCCAAAGATGAAGATATGGATTATGGTTTGGCACAATGTACCGCTCAAATGATTGGTGCTCAAATTTTTAATGAACAAGCAGGCAATCCTACGCCTAACATTTGGGGCTGTTCAACTACCGCAGGTGAGTGGAAATTCCTCCAGTTGTCAGACAATAATCTTCATATTAACATTAGTAGTTTCTATGTCAATGACCTTCCTATTTTATTGGGCGCATTCGACCAAGTCTTCAAAAACATTCTAGCCAATTAACCGACATTTGGATTAAGAGCTACCCTACTGGACATTAGGGCAAAACAAACCACTAAGACACTAAGGGAACTAAGAGCGTGTTTGGAGTATTATCTTCCTGCAAACCAGTATTTTCTTCGCCAGAACCGTAAACTACTGATTTACAGTTCAATTTCGCTCCAAACAAGCTCTTAATCCTATCTTCGCCTGCTGGTGCAAAGAATAAGCATGCTCTTTGGGTTGAATATCTAGACATAATTCATAGGCTGCTCGGGCTTTTGTATAATCCTTTTTGGCTTTGTAAATATGTCCAGATTCTAGTGCTGCCCGACAGGCGTAATACCATACCTGTGTTCGACCCTCGCGAATGACGATCTGATAATATTGTAGTGCTTCCTCGTAGCGTTTGAGTTGATGCGTGGTGCGCCCTAAAAAATAATGGTACTCCAAGCTCGTTTTAGGATGCTCGAATGTTTGTTTGGATAGCGGGCGAAGTAAATCGTAGGCACGTTGGTAATAAGCACCATCAAATAGCAGTCTTGCCTTCAGGATCGTTGCGTTCGGTACGATGCCTTCCTCTGCTTCTTCTTGCGCACTTTCATCCGCTCCGATGTAGGTGTTTCCAGCCTTTTTCAATAGTTTCATGTAAGAACGATAGCCCGCCTTTCGACCTTGCACCAATTCGTGCCAAGCGAGCAAACGATAGCTTTGCTTGATATAGTCTCTTCCTTTGAAATGATTCAAATAACGCTGCAAACACTGATCGGCATCACGATCCAAACGATGCAGTTTGGCTTGTCCAAGCAAATAGTCCAAGTAAGGGAAAGGATGAAAAATAGTACTTTTAGGACGGGCTTTCAAGTACTCAATAGCTTGGTCGTTGTGGCCACTTTTCATAGCTACATTTGATAATATGAATGCTGCCGTTGGGCTGGTCTTAGGGTTCAGTCCACTTGCCTGAATCGCGCGCCAAGCACCTTGTTCGTCTTTACCAAATTGTAGCAAAATATAGGCGTATAGGATGTGTGTTTCGCGCTCGAACAGGAAATTATTTTGTTCGGCATAACGCAAGACTGCTCGCAACTCGCGTTTCCCTTTTTTGTAATCACCCTCCAAGCTACTCACCCATTCGATACTACTCGGCAAAGAACTCACAATGGCGTGGAGAAAGCCTAAGTCTTTTTGGTTGGGCATAAAGTTGGGATATTTTTCTACATTCCTTTCTAGTAATTTAAAGGCTTGATTGATGTCTCGAAAAGCACCATACCATTGCTCGAATTTGATGCGGGCTACTGCCCACTGCATCCGCATATTGGCTTGTAAGTACAAATAGTAAGGAGAATCTTTGTCGCCTGCTTCTACTAATTTCAAACGGTGATTTTTTCTTGCTTCTGCTTCGCTAAAGAAAGCTTCGTTTTCGTCGATGTAGACTTTCAGGAAGTCTATGTAATTCTCTAGATGATGTACGATTAAGTTATCGGGATGGTCTTTTCTTATTTTCTGGATGAGTTGTTGGGCTTCTGTAAAACGCAGATCAATAATCTTGTGGTAAGCTGCTGTGGCATCGGGACTGTAATCAAAGTAGCCTTTCGCCGCTACTGAGATACTTTGCCCAAGAATGAAGATAGTTATTATTATTTTTTGCATGTTCAGTGTCTAGCTGTAATCGGATAACTTGTGGTCACATTTCCACACTTGTTTAGGGTTTTTCACCCCTGAGAATATTTGAATTATTTCTGGTCTGTACTCACAAATCTAAGTTTTATCTACTGAACTTATAAGTTTTATTGGCTAAATTTCTGACATGTTCATCGAAGTAACAAAAGTAGTCGATACTTTCGATTCCAAACGACAATAGTTAATAGCTGCTCAGCAATCCCGAAGACTTACCGATCAGAGAACGCTTACAATCTTGTAAAGTTAGTACTAAAAATTATTAGCGTGGCACTAAAAGATCCTCTTTTGTAAACGAGAGGAAAAATTCATCTGGCTGAATTTTTCCTCTTATTTTTGCAAGCTAATCATGGCGTTGGTACGTTAGTAATAATTCGTCATATTCAACGGTTGGTCTTCTAAGGAGACTTTTAACCATAAACACATTCTAAAGAAAAAACACAGACAACTATATGCAAATACTTATCATTGGTGGTGGCAATATGGGTATGACCTACGCCCAAAGTTTCTTGCGTTCTCATATTACCAATAAAGAGAACATGATGATTTTGGAGAAATCGCCAGAAAAAGCAGCTATTCTTGCTAAAAAAGACATTGGTACGATCTACGGCAAACCAGAAGATTGTCTAAGCCAAGCAGATTTGATTATTTTGGCCGTCAAACCACAAGACTCGGTGGTTTTGTTTGAGAAAATCCGAGCCATTGTAGACGCACAGCAGGTTTTTTTATCTATCATGGCAGGCGTCAAAATAGCAACAATTCAAAATGCTTTGCAGGTCAAAAAAGTGATTCGAGCTATGCCTAATCTACCGGCACAAATCGGGATGGGGATGACCGCTTTTACCTCTTCCGACGAAGTCACTCGTATTGAGTTGGTCATGGTGCAAAATCTTCTGAATACGACGGGAAAGGCAGTATACGTAGAGCAAGAAAGCTCCATAGACGCAGCTACTGCCATTTCGGGAAGCGGCCCAGCCTACGTTTGGTATTTCATGGACGCAATGATGACCGCCGCCAAGGAAATGGGCTTCTCTAATTCCGAATCCGAACTGCTCGTTGGACAAACTTTTAGGGGGGCTGTGGAGTTGTACAGCAAGACCAATTTTTCGTGTGAGGAATGGATACAAAAAGTCTCTTCCAGAGGTGGAACGACAGAAGCGGCCATGAAAAGTTATCGAGCCAATTTGGTACACGAAGATATTGTTGCGGGCGCAAAAGCTGCTTTGAGTCGCGCAGTAGAATTGGGAAAAAAATAGGAGGAACGGCTTTTTCACAAAAACGTATGATAAATTTAATCCCTAATTGCCAAAAGCCAATACTATCTATCGCCTCACCCGTTGCACCGAAAAATCAAAAACATCCGTGCGATTGTAATGTCCTGTTACATCCAGCGCCATACTTTCCCCATAGGCACGCCCCAAATCTTGCAGTTCGTGATAAATAATGCCTTGCGTCTTTACTTGTGGTTCGAGCAAGTACTTTCCATCTGGCCCGACAATACAACTATTCCCTTTCAATAAATATTCGTCGGGCTGCGCTTTTAGATGAGCAGGCAATTCCAATTCACTAGGCACATCTTTCACTTGCATAGTCTGCCCCACCGCAATGACAAAGCATCGACCTTCAAAGGCATACGATCTACTGGCGATTTGTAACATTTCGTGTACATTGGGCCAGAGTGCAATGTGGATGAGTTCGCCGCTTTCGTGCATAGTCATTCGCGTGAGTGGCATCCAATGTTCCCAACAAATTAAAGCGCCAAGACGACCAACGGCACTTTCTACCGATTGCAGTCCGACTGCATCGCCGTGGGTGTATAGCAACTTTTCCGTAAAAGTAGGTACTAGTTTTCGGTGATGATTCAGTAGCGTCCCATCGCTATCAAAGATCAAAAAAGCATTGTAAATACTACGATTCCCAACCCCACGATCTACGACTTCATTGATCCCAATGACGAGTACTTGCTGATATTTTTTCGCCCATTGCCCCAGTTGTTCAACTTCAGGACTCGGCACTTGCACACCATTTTGATACATGCGTGCAAACACTTTTTTGGTCGGTTCGTGATCCCATAAACCCACATTGGGACAATAGTCCAGCCAGACGGGATAGCCACTCAACCAAGTTTCTCCAAACACAACCAATTCTGCGCCTTTGGTTGCTGCTTCTGCCATTCGTTGCTCCACTTTTTGCATACAAGCAGGCAGATCGAAGTGGGGTGGGGTATCTTGGATGATGGCTACTTGAACGCTGTTTTTCATCAGAGGAATGGTCTATGTGTATATGAAGTTTTTGAGTAACACTAGGAACAAGTCTTAGTAAAGCTCCTAAGATCGCGCAACAGGTATGCTTAAAGCGTTTTTATGGACGGAAACACAAATTTATTGCTAATTTTTATGGCTCTATTAAAGAATCAAGCTGCCAAAATATTTTCCTGTAAAACAAATATAAATTTTACCAATTTCGCTTAATTTTTAAGTCTAACCCCTAGTCAAAATCGAGTTGTATTTGTCAGCAGCCTAATACTTTATAAGAGCCATTTTTATTTCATAAAAATTAGCAATTTGGGTGTCCCTTTTGGACAGAAATGATGTTATGCTCAATGATTTCTTCTAAAAATCATCAAACACAACATCATTGCTGTCCGAAGGGACTCTTGAAGACAAACTCTCCCTAAAATTTCAGTGCCTCTACGGTATCAAAATCAGTGGAAAGATGAGCTGCTCTAACTTCATTTTTAGCCGCTAAATAACCAATGTGATACAACTCCTCGGCATTTTCTCCTTTGGTAAAATCGACAATATCTTCCACTTTTTTCTCACTCATAGTGCCGTATTTTGGATCTAGTGCCGCCAAGGTTTCTTTATCTAAGAAAGTGTTGTAGCGCAAATAGCTGCAAAGCGGCTCTGTTCCTAAGAACTCTTCGCTCAAATCTTCCATGATTCGGTCAAAGCGTTGCGGCGTGGGGGAAGTAGAAATCATTTGCATAATGATCTCATTATATTGTGTCGAATCAGAAAGCATCATGTTGGGGATAGCCGTTGCCCAATTCAGCGTGTTCCAGTCTTCTACATCTTCTAAATTGAATTTAGTAACTGCTTTACCCGTACCGACCGAAACGATCATAATATTTTTTGAGCCTGCTGCCCACTGATAGCCATACGCACTAATTCTTGCCATCATCAATAACCACAAGGCTGGATTGTTGGCAGGACTGATACCACCGTCGGTGAAGATGCCTTCCACGATGGCAGCATCATCTTCTGAACCTGCTTTGATGGGAACGGGACGGAAGAAGGTAGGTGCCGCCGCACTTGCTCTGATCGCGGCCCAAAGTTTGATATTTTTGTTGTATTCGTAGTAGGGGAAATTAGGATTGTTGTTGAGTGTCCAAAGACTTTGGGTATCTACGCGCTTTGCAAAAACACAAAGTCCCGTCTTTACGACTTCATCTCCCAGTCGAATTTCGCCAAAAGTGGATTGCAAGCCTTCTTCCAGTGCTTTTGGGCTGAATTTAGCACCAGTCAATGCACCTAAAAAGTTGGACTTCCCAAAAATGGTTGCGCCCAATTTGAAGTAACGTTCTTTGATTTCTGCTACTGACATTCCCACGGCTAGGCAACCCGCGATGATAGAACCTGTACTCGTGCCGCCGATTAGATCAAAATATTCGCAAAGTCGGTAGTCTGGATTTTGGTAGCGTTCTCGTAAGATGCGCTCTATTTCTGTCAAATAACCCAGCGACAGAGCACCTCTAATGCCACCGCCATCGAGGGCTAATATTTTTTTGGGTTGCTTTAATTCAAAGCGTGTTTTCAATTGATAACTCATGGTTTTCATTTTTTTGTTTATCGAATGGCTTAAAAGTACTTCGGTTATTTTTCAATTCCAAAATTATTCTATGCGGATTTTGTCCCAAAAAGAATACTAGAACCTGTTCCTACGCCGATGATGGTTCGCATAGCTTCCTCTGGCTTGGCATCCGTAAAAGTCAATTTTTCTTTTTTGACATGAAACACGAAGCCATTGGTTGGATTGGGAGCAGTGGGTACAAAGACCGTGTACATGCCATTTTCGTGTTCTGCGGTGACAAAACCAGTCATCAAGGTATCGAAGACATCTACCAAAACAACCTGTGAAAAGGAATTGGATTTTTTCCCAAAAACTTGCTGCACCGTTTCTTGTATAGTTTTATAAAAAGGTAAACGAGACAGATAATGCCGATCTAAACAGCCAACAATGGCGTTACCAGATCGAGTACGCACAAAGAGTCCGACTATAAAGCAAAGTGCAGTTAGGATCGCAAATGCCAACAAATAAGCAATGGTAGGTGCTAAGGAAGCATTTGAAAAAATAATGGCTATCGGTTCAATGATTCGCGTCACGATCTGTAGCACGAAACGCACCAACAGTATGAATAGGGTGATTGGTAGTAGTACAAGGACGCCACCAATCAGGGTGGTCTTCAAAAACTCGACGAATTTTCTCGAGAGTTTTAGCTGCTCGAATTCTCTTTGCGAAATGCTAGGTTTCATCGCTGTATAATTTTGTAGGCTTTTACGAAGTTTTGAGCAATGCCTGAAGTAATTCCAAGGAGGCTATTGAGATCAGGCAACAAGTATGCCTGAGGGTTTTTTATGGACGGAAACACAAATTTCCATCCGAAAGGACTTATTAAGCATACTTGTTGCTCGATTTTCTGGAACTGACCCAAGCTGTTTCCAAGTAAAATGTTAAGAAAAGTAAAACTTTGTACACTCCTATATAGTTTTGCTTGGCTTAACATCATACTTGAGATCCACTAAGAGGAAAAACGAATCTTGCGATTTTGTTTTCAAAGAATAATATTGAATGAGTAAGCGAACTTATCGTATTCTTTTTTAAATTTACTTTCTTATTACAATTTGAGGTCTGACGAAGTTTTGATAAGAGCTTGTTTGGAGCATTACTTTCAAAAGTGGACACAAATAGAAAATAGAGGATCTCGTTTCCAAGATTCGCAGAAAGTCTTTTTTCAAAGGTAAAAAGACTTTCTGCTTAGGGGAATTTAAGGGAGAGAAGCATTACTAAGCAATCAAGAAAAAATAAAATCTATGGCAACAATTCAAGAATTAGAGCAAGTCGCATCGCAAGTGCGGAGAGACATTATCCGACAGACGCATTATGCGAGTAGTGGACATCCTGGCGGTTCACTGGGTTGTACGGACTACATCGTAGCGCTCTATTTCCATTTTATGAAACACGACACTGCCTTCAACATGGATGCAAAAGGAGAAGATGTGTTCTTTTTATCCAATGGACACATCTCCCCCGTTTGGTACAGCGTGTTGGCACGCAGTGGTTATTTTCCAATCGAAGAATTAGCAACTTTCCGCAAAATTAATTCTCGTTTGCAAGGACATCCCGCCACACACGAAGGATTACCTGGCATCAGAATTGCGTCTGGTTCTCTGGGTCAGGGTTTGTCGGTAGCGATTGGCGTAGCACTTTCTAAAAAAATGAATGGTGATGATCGTACTGTATTTGCCATGACAGGCGATGGTGAACTGCAAGAAGGACAGAACTGGGAAGCTATCATGTTTGCTGCGCACCACAAAGTAGATAATCTAATTGTAGCGGTCGATTGGAACGGACAGCAAATAGACGGACCAACCAAAGATGTGATGGAATTGGGTGATTTGAAAGCCAAATGGTCTGCTTTTGGTTGGGAAGTGCTAGAAGTGTCTGGCAACGATATGGAAAAAGTCGTGGCGGGTATCGAATCTGCTCAGGAAAAATCAAGAAACGGAAAACCCGTTGTCATTCTACTGCGAACAGAAATGGGATACGGCGTCGATTTTATGCAAGGTACTCACAAATGGCACGGGAAAGCCCCCAATGAAGAGCTGACCGAAAAAGCCTTAGCACAATTGGAGGAGACGCTGGGCGACTATCCTTATCCATACGAATCCTGAGGATTTGGTCGTGTGGCAATTTGGGTTTTGCCCCACCCAACTATTGCCCAATTTTCTTGCATCGGCTCAGGCTGTTTCCCAGTAAAATGTTAACAAAACTGAGACTTCGTACAGCCCTAATTACTACATAGTTGATGCTTTATCAATCATTTATTATACACTACTGGACATTTTGAATTTTCAACACATAGTCACATAGAAACAAATAGCTGTTATGGTTTGATTTTCAGTAAATTATCTTAGTTTCCTTAGTGCCTTAGTTTTACTCTAATGTCTAGTAGTCTACATTTATTACGAGAACAAATAATATGCTAGATCAACTTATATCAACTGGCAAAAAAGCGACGCGCGAAGGTTTCGGCGCAGGCATGGAAGTTTTGGGCAGTACACACCCTGATGTGGTGATGCTCACCGCAGACTTGGCGGGTTCTATGCGCGCAGATACCTTTATTGAAGCGCATCCTGATCGTTTCATCCAAGTCGGTATCGCCGAAGCCAATATGATGGGCATCGCGGCGGGACTGGCAACGGGCGGTAAAATTCCCTACACCACGACTTTTGCTAACTTTAGCACGGGCCGCGTTTACGATCAAATTAGACAATCCATTGCCTATTCGCACAAAAACGTGAAAGTCTGTGCTTCGCACGCAGGCGTGACGCTAGGAGAAGACGGTGCAACGCATCAAATCTTAGAAGATTTGGGCATGATGAAAATGTTACCAGGCTTCACGGTCATCAATCCTTGTGACTACGAGCAAACGAAAGCTGCGACTATCGCGATTGCCGATCATCACGGACCTGTCTATTTGCGTTTTGGGCGACCTGGCTGGCCAATCTTCACCAACAGTTTTGAGTTCAAAATTGGAAAAGCCATCGTTATGAACGAAGGGACAGATGTGAGTATTTTTGCGACGGGACATTTGATGTGGAATGCGATAGAAGCCGCCAAACAACTCGCCACAGAAGGGATTAGCTGTGAATTAATTAACATCCACACCATCAAACCACTGGATGAAGCAGCCGTCCTACAATCTGCCAGTAAGACCAGATGCGTAGTCACTGCCGAGGAACACCAAATGTACGGTGGATTGGGTGGAAGTATTGCTCAATTGTTGGCGAGACACCAACCTACACCAATGGAAATGGTTGCGGTGAATGATAGCTTCGGCGAAAGTGGTACGCCCGCTGAACTGATGGCCAAATATGGTTTGGGCGTAAAAGATGTGATTGCTGCGGTACGAAAGGCTTTGGCTAGGAAGTAGTTATGATTAAGGTAGCTTTAGCTTCGCTCCAATCGCGAAATCAAAGCTGCCCTATAAGTCCTTCCCACGGGTATATCTGCCTTCCCGATCCTTACCGTATTCCCAAAGACCACATCTACTTTTTTCAGGTTGACGATGAAGGATTTGTGCGTTCTGATGAAAGGCGGATGCGGGAGCAGATTTTCGTAATATTTAAGGTTTTGTAGTACTAAGTGCTTCTTATCCTCCGTTACGATCTTTATGTAGTCGCGTTCAGACTTCAGGTAGCAAATATCCGCTACGTTTACTCGGTAGAAGACTTTGTCCACTTTAATGAACAGCTCTTCGAGCGCTTGCGTTGCTGATTCCGAGTTTTCCGAATGGTTGGCTTTGCCTGAATTGATGCTGCTCAGTCTATTCATGGCTTGCACAAAACGTTGAAAAGAAAATGGTTTGAGCAAGTAGTCGGTCACATCCAAATTGAAGCCTTCGAGTGCGTAGTTCGGGTAAGCTGTTGTGATGATGACGTTTGGCCTATTTGCCATACTTTTCAGCAAATCTAAGCCCGAAAGTTTAGGTAGATTGATGTCTAACAAAATGACATCTACTTGATTGTGCTGTATGAACGGAATAGCAGCCAAAGCATTGTTGAAACAGCCGACTAGCTCCAATTGTGGCAAATCTGCGATGTAGGTTTTGAGCACTTTTTGGGCAGGTAATTCATCCTCTACGATCAATACTTTTAGTGTCATGTTGTCTGTTTGTATGAGTCATTGACTGATAATTCTCTTCGGACGGAAACACCTTTGGGCATACCTGTTGCGCGATCTCAAACACTTTACTAAAATTTATTCCAAGCATTGCGGAAACTCGTACCACGTCAAGAAATAATCAATTTAGCATTTTTTCAATTCAGCAATTCTACAAAGTGATCAAAATGAAAATGCACTTTTTCATTCAATACGTAGTACTGGATTGTCCGATAGCATAAGATACAATTTTACTCGAAAATCATACGCCTCCCGCCATATCTTTAGCTCATAATTTTCAGCATAAACCAATTCCAATCGCTTCTTCACATTTTCTAAGCCGATACCACCCTGCTTTCTCAATGTGCTATCCATCAAATGTTCATCGTAGTTGTTGACTACTTCGAACCACAAATCAGTTCCCTGTACTTGCAATCGAATATCAATTTCAATGCCATCAATTGTATTTTCGCTAGCGTGCTTAAACGCATTTTCTACAAAAGCAATCAACAGCATGGGAGCAAGCTGTAAGCCTGTGGTATTCCCAAATACTTCAAAATTCACTCGTCCTCGATCTTCGATTCGCATTTTTTGTAACTCAACGTAATCTCGCAGAAATTGGACTTCTTTCGATAAAGGTACATGAGCTTCGTTGCACTCGTAGAGTAGGTATCGCATGTTCTGGCTCAAGCTCAAAATCATAGGCGGAACTTTTGGGGAACGCTCCAACGCATGGGCATAGATCATATTGAGCGTATTGAAAAGCAGGTGTGGATTGACTTGTGATCTTAGAAATGCCAGTTCTGTTTCGATTTGTTTTTGTTGGAGTTGCTCTAAATGATGTTGCTGCGAAATATATTGCCTGATCAAACGCCCACCAGCAAAAGCTAGAACCATAAAGAACGATTCCCCTAAATCGTAGAGATACATCAATAGTTTGTTGTCCACATAATCCAAATAATCTGAAATCAGGGGCGTGATACCAAACATATTCAAATATTCTACCGAGCAGACCAATACCACTACTGAAAAAAAATAACGCACATAATCCCGCTGGTCAAACAGCAAGGGCATCAAGATGAGATTGTTGATGTATACAATACTGATTGCTTGTAGGTACCATGCAATATCTGTATTACGGTCACCTGCGCTAGCAAAACTATTCCAATTGAGACAAAGTGGAAAGATGGCATAGATCAGCCAAAATAGGCTATTGAGCAGCAGTCGATTGCTCAGTAGCTTGATAAAAATCGTATATAGATTGGATGGATTCATTCGCCCGAAACTACGATTTTTCTGTACGTTTTGCGCTTTTATACGATCAACGACGCTTTGCAATACTTCAACGGTTGCTGGTATCGGATGACCTGAAAAATGTAGAAAATGGCGCACAAGTGGGCGTTTGCAGATCAATTTACCAGCGTAAAAAGGTCGACGCTAATTTTGAGGCATCAAAAACGGGTACATCTCAAAATGTCGTTTTGTTGATTAGAGCGCGAATTTTCGTTTGTATTTCATCCAGTCGCATCCGAAAATCTACAAAGGAGGATTTTCGGACGCTCCAATGGTTTTTTAAGGGCAAGAAGCGTTAAAACTTTAACGCCTCTTGCCCTTAAAATCCCCCTAGCAGAAAGTTTTTCACCTTTGAAAAAAACTTTCTGCGACATTTTGAGATGCGCCCTCAAAAACACATTCAATGAAATCGTTAGTACTATACACATCGACACTGCTCTTTTTGATTATGCGAAGCACGAGTCCGCTGAACGGGCAGGATTTATCAACTTACATCGAAGCAAATGCGCAATGGTCTGGTCTAGAAACACTTTCCATTAATTTTGAGGGCAGCGATCTACCAGAAAGTGATCTCATTTTTTTTGGTTTTATTCATGGTTGTGCCACGCCACAAGCCATGGATTTTAAGTTGTTGGAATACTTTGTCAAGCAGCGAGGAGTCAAATATTACGCTCCTGAGGTGGATTATTCACAAGCCTATTTTCTGAACCAATACCTACGAACGGGCGATGAAAAAACACTGGATTTTGCACTTTACTTCTACGCCAAGAGAGTGCCACAGGATGCGTCTGTACAGTTCAAACAGAAGTGGCAGAAAATTTATCAACTCAATCAGTCTCTTGCGGAAGATCAAAAACTGAACATCATTGGCACAGATTTCCCAAGCTACGATATTCGCATTGCAATTACCCATTTGGCTCACTTGATTGGTGAGCAAAGAACGGGCAATCAAATGCTAGATTCGTTACGCCTGTACCGCTCTTTGGAAATTAAGGACTTACGCATCTGGTCTGGTAAACCTGCCTTGGATAAAGCGAGAAAGAGTGGTGGACGTGTATTGGATTATGTCCATACGCTCGACTCCAAGTGGAATTTCTCCAATCGCTTTTTTGATTACTACCGAGCCAATCAGGACACGGTTTTGAGTATCTTGAAACAGTTTGACGAGCAGGCTGCGGATATTTTAAACGAACGAGCAGAGCGGCGAGAGGATCATATTTTTGAAAATTTCAAGCACAAAGTGATTCCACTCTTGGCACAAGGCGAACAAGTCTATTCCAATTTTGGATACAGTCACGTTCATCAAGCTGAAATTTACCACCAATGCTACCTAGCTTGTAAAATCAAAGATGCTTTTCCCAACACCAAAGTTAGTAGTATTCTAGGATTATTGGCTAAGTCTAGGGCATTGAAACATTGGAAGGTCAAAAAAAGCAAAGCAACCATTACGGAGCGAGGATTGACATTCAATAAGATGGAGATTAAGGGCTACAAAACCTCCACTACTTACGATGGACACGGACCGTTCGAGCGATTACTCGGTATCAAACAGCTCATTCAAGCAAGCAACGACCAGCCCATTCTACTGCTGGATTTATCAAAACCTAATAGTCCTTTTGCTCAGAAACCTTATTTAGTAGATTATAAAATCGGTGGTAGATATATTGGGGTTGATGACCGTGCTAACACTTTGCAGTATTTTCAGTACGCTATTCTCATGCAGTACTCCGAAGCTAGTATTCCGCTGAATTATAAGTGAGTGGAGATATGTCTCGTTCCATAAAAAACCTTCGAGCATACTTGTTGCGCGATCTCAAGGGATTGACCAAGTACTATTTCGAGCATTACCAAAAACTTCGTACATCCTTAAGAGCTTGTTTGGAGTAGGATTGAACTGTAAATCAATAGTTTACGGTTCTGGCGAAGAAAATAATAGCGACTTTATCGAGCTAAACGAGCAATTATTTTCAAAGTCAGGTTCGGAAAATATTGGTTTACAGGAAGATAGTACTCCAAACATGCTCTAAATAAAAGTCATCAATTCGTGCAACGAAGCATCAACTACTTTCACGTTTCAGATGAACATACGCCTTTTATCTAAAAAATGCTTGTATTGGTCTTTGGAGAAGAACATTGTTTCGTATTAATCAGTTTATTTACTTATACCGTTCAGGTTAAATAAGAAGAATATGACGAACAATAGAAATTTTTGGGGCAACGGCAGAGTCAATACGGGTAGTCTGATTATAGGCGCAGTGGTCTTGGTGGTTATGCTCGTGGTGCTGTTGAGTTTGGCACGACTCACTTATCGCTTACTGACGTTCATTGCGATTCCGCTGCTCATCATCACCGCTATTATAGACTACAAAATCATTGTTAACTACTTCAATTGGGTGGTTTCCGTCGTTAAAAGAAATACGCTCATGGGGATTGGATTGAGCTTATTAAGTTTGGTGTTCTATCCCGTAGTGGCAGCTATTTTGTTTGGTCGCGCTTTTTTTACTTGGCGATTGGATAAAGCCATGAAAGCACAGGGCAATGTATTTGAAGAGGAAGCAGAAGAACAGAAAAGGATAGGAGAATATATAGATTTTGAAGAAGTGAAAGAAAAACGTCAGCCCATCAAGCAGCCTAGGGTCCAAAAGAAAGATAGCAATTACGATCAGTTTTTTGAAGAATAACGAATTGGTAGTTAGCATGTGGTCAGACGTACAAGCAAAAATTCAAAATTGGGAGCAAGCAGCACAAAGCTGTGCCAAGTGGCAGAACCGTGAAGATAAAGTTGTTTTCACCAACGGCTGTTTCGATATTTTGCACTATGGCCACATCCACTACCTCACAGCGGCCCGTGAACTGGGCGACAGATTAGTCATTGGGCTCAACTCCACGGCTTCTGTTCGTCGGCTAAAAGGCATACACCGTCCTATCAACGATCATTTGACGCGCACTCACCTATTAGCAGCACTGCAATGCGTCGATTTAGTAGTCGTTTTTGAA
This sequence comes from Bacteroidota bacterium, assembly GCA_038746215.1. Classification (GTDB taxonomy): domain Bacteria; phylum Bacteroidota; class Bacteroidia; order Chitinophagales; family Saprospiraceae; genus JAAUTG01. The sequence continues at coordinate 17,079 of JBCDKV010000009.1, forward strand.
GCAGATACACCATTAAAATTGATACAATGGCTGAGTCCCGATGTGCTAGTAAAAGGAGGGGATTGGCAAATCTCAGAAATTGTAGGTTCGGATTGGGTGCAAGCGCGAGGCGGTATCGTGAAAAGCTTGCCTTACGTCAGTGGCTATTCGACCACTAATATTGAGCAGAAAATCAAATTGCAAACAGACGTATGAAGTTAAAACAGTTGATCCAATATTTAGAAGGTATCGCGCCGTCTGCCTACCAAGAAAGCTACGATAATTCAGGACTCCTTGTTGGAGATCAAGCCATGGAAATTAGTGGGGTGATGTGCTGTTTAGACTCCGTAGAAGCGGTATTGGACGAAGCAATAGCAAAGGGCTGCAATGTGGTGGTGGCGCATCATCCGATTGTTTTTCGAGGACTGAAAAGGCTCACGGGTAAAAACTACGTGGAGCGTGTCGTGCTGAAAGCGATCAAAAATGATATAGCCCTTTATGCCATCCACACCAATTTGGATAATGTCTATCATCAAGGCGTGAATGCAGCGATTGCAGCGCGACTAGCATTAACAGATACAGCGATACTTGCCCCAAAATCCGTCGATCAAAAATTGAGTCTCTACTTTCCTGCTTCCAGTAGTGAGCGCATCAGGGCACAATTGCAGGACTTAAAAGCGTTTTCGGGTTCAAATTTTGCTTCCTTGGGCGTGCAAGATACCGATAAAGCTAGCCTAAAAATGGAGATGCGCTTTCCTGCTTATCTGAAAAGTAGCGTATTGAGCCATATCCAACATATCCAAAAGGATACCGCTTTGCAATACGAGATCAGCGAAATTTATCAAATCAGCGGACAAGTCGGTTCAGGTATGATTGGTGAATTGGCAACGCCGCTATCAGAAGCAGCATTTTTGGCGCATTTAAAAGGAAAAATGCAAGTCAATGTAATTAAGCACACCCAACTGCTTGGAAAAGACATCAAACGGGTCGCGGTGTGCGGCGGTGCGGGCGGATTTTTGCTGAAAGATGCAATTAGACAACAAGCTGATATATTCATTACTTCCGACTATAAATACCACGAGTTTTTTGATGCCGATGGACGAATCATCATTGCAGATATAGGACACTACGAGAGCGAACAATTCACCATTGATCTATTGCACACCCTCATTTCCGATAAATTTACTAATTTTGCGACCTTTTCGACAACGATCAATAGTAATCCAGTGTTTTACTATGTGGACTAAGCGATTTGGCATTTATAAAATAAGCCAGCGAAGTCTAAAAATTTGAATAGTAACCAAACATAAATAAATCTACATGGCAGCTAAGAAAGAACTGACGGTGGAAGAAAAGCTCAGACAGCTTTATGAACTTCAATTAATTGATAATGAACTGACAGAATTACATATTTTGAAAGGAGAGCTTCCAATGGAAGTAAAGGATTTGGAAGACGAAATCGAAGGACTACAAACACGATTAGATCGTTTACAAAATCAAATCGACGATCAAGATGCGGAAATCGGTCGCCACAAAGCTAATATTGAAGAAGCGAATAATCTGATTGCTCGTTATTCGACGCAATTAGATAACGTCAAGAATAATCGAGAATACGAAGCCTTGACCAAAGAGCTAGAATTGCAGCGATTGGAGATTCAACTGTCCGAAAAGCGGATGCGAGAAGCGGATATTGTGATCGAAGATAAGAAAGAGAAGCAGAGCGAAACACAAGGCAGAGCTGATCAGAAGATAAAAGACTTGGAGCGCAAAAAAGTAGAACTCAAAAAGATCACCGAAGACACGGAGAAGCAGGAAAAGAAGTTAATAAAAGAAGCCGATAAATTACGCAAAAGAATAGAAGATCGCTTGCTAAAAGCTTATGATCGTACCCGTACCTCCTATCGCAACGGACTAGCGGTCGTACCAGTAGAACGCAACTCCTGCGGTGGCTGCTTCAACCACGTGCCACCACAAATACAGCTAGAAATCGGGATGCGCAAGAAAATTATTGCTTGTGAACACTGCGGGCGTATTTTGGTAGATGGCAATATCTTGGAAACCGAGGCAGTGTAAGGGACTTCCTTGAACAGGCGTTACTGAAAACAAATTTGTTTTCAAGAGGCCTTCGGACAGGAATGACGTTGTTTTTGATACACTCTTACAAAAGTCTTCAAAACAACATCGTTTCTGTCCATAAGTCCACACAAGCTCTAAGTTAATTTTGCACTTGAATAAGTATCTCAGGACTGCGAGTGTAGTACATATGAACTTGCAGAGACGCTCAATTCAAGCCAACAGCAAATAGCTAACCGCCAACAGCCAACTAATCGCCAACCAATCACCACTACCCTCTCAATTCCCGTTTCAAAATCTTACCCGTCGCATTCATCGGCAAGGCATCCATAAATTCAACAGCACGAGGATATTTATAGGCGGCAATGCGCTCTTTTGTCCAAGCAATTAATTCCTGATCGGTAATCGTTGCACCTTCCTGCAAGACCACACAGGCTTTGATTTCTTCGCCGTATTGTTCGTTTGGAGTCCCGATGACAGCAACTAAGGAAACCGCGTCGTGCTTAATCATCACCTCCTCCACTTCTCTCGGATAGACATTGAGTCCACCTCGAATAATCATATCTTTAGTACGATCTACAATATAATAATAGCCTGCTTCGTCCTTTACTGCTACATCTCCCGAATGTAACCAACCGCCTTTCAGCACTTCTTCATTCACTTTTGGTCGATTGTAATATCCTTTCATCACATTATGACCGCGATAGAGCAATTGTCCTTTTTCTCCAACGGGCAGCTCCTGATCATTTTCGTCAGCGATCATGACTTCTACGCCCCAGACGGGTGTGCCTATCGAGCCTGCTTTTCTTTCTTGTCCTGGATGATTGAACGTGACCACAGGTGAACCTTCGGACATACCATAGCCTTCGTAAATTGCTACTTGATATTTAGCCTCGAAATCTTCTAAAACTTGCACGGGCAAAGAGGCACCACCCGCCACGCAAAGTCGCAAGTTGGACTTGATTTGATCTAAGTTGACCGTTCCTGTTTTGTCTTCGTGATTCAGCAATCCCCAGTACATCGTCGGTACACCCGCAAAAATCGTTACGCCTTCTTTTTGCATCAACTGTAATACGTCATTTGCATCGAATCGTACCAAGAGCGCATTGGTCACGCCGTGCATAATGCTGGCATTCATCAGGCAAGTTTGCCCGAAAATATGAAACATCGGTAGCACCGTCAGTGCAATGTCGTCCTGCTGAAATTCAAACAAATGACGGCACAAATCCGCATTCCACGCCAAATTGGAGTGAGTGAGTTCTGCTCCTTTCGGACGCCCCGTTGTGCCAGACGTATAGATGATAACGGCAGTATCTTCGGCACTGGTGCGCACGGTCTGGAAAGTAGTTGCTGACTTTGCAATGAACTGGAAAAGGGTCGGTGT
>JBCDKV010000010.1:0-20246 GCA_038746215.1 Bacteroidota bacterium
GTTTGTCCGTTACTTAATTCTTTTATGATAGTGGTTTATTGTTTCAATTTTAAAAACGAAACGCTAAATCACTAAGAGCTTGTTTGGAGTAGGATTGAACTGTAAATCAATAGTTTGCGGTTCTGGCGAAGAAAATAACAGCGACTTTATCGAGATGAACGAGCGATCCTTCAGGTAAATATTCAGTGAATATTTAAGCGAGAGAACCGCTTCGCGGATGGGTTAGCAGCGATTATTTTCAAAGTCAGGTTCGGAAAATATTGGTTTACAGGAAAATAGTACTCCAAACATGCTCTAAGACAGGTAACTTTGGAGTAGTTTAGTTACTACTATTTCTTTCGTTTGCTACTCTCGCCACTTTTGCCAGAATAACTATATCCTTTTGCCTCACCTGGCGGTGTTTCGTAATCGCTAATTAGCTTGCTTTCTACTGGTTCTTCCGCTTCTGATGGTGTTTCTTTTTCCGCTAGAATACCTGTATCATTTTGCTCGCCGCTCATGGCTTGCCACTCTGCGAAAGGCTGCGCATAATCGTTTAGCGTGTTGGCGGCTTCACTGTATTCTGCCTCGTACTCTTTTGCTTGTAAAGCGCGAATGTAGTGAATGACTTGCCAACGCTCTTCGTAGCTCATTTTGCCTTTGTAAGCACCCATTGCGTTCTTACCGTACATGATTGCGTGGTAGTAGCGTCCTGGAGAAGAGTAAGCTACTGCACTATCCCCTACCAAATTAGCAGGAGCTAGGGGATAAATACCAGAGGCGTAAATACCATCACCATTTTTTCCACCCGAACCATGACAAGTCGCACAGAATGTCACATATAGCTTTTTCCCTCGATCCAAACCTTTGGCAGTGATAGGGAAAGGATTTTCCATGATCTCTGAAGTAGCTAAAGCACGTCCTTCTTCCGAATCTTCATAGTGGTAAGGCATACTACCCGAAGGCAACACATAGTCAGGATCATAGACTTCCGTTCTGCGCACCGAATATCTTGGAATCGTTCCCTTCACAGGTTGCTTAGCTGCCGAAGTCACTTCTAGCGGCAATACACTTTCTTCATCCCACGTATTGGCAAAATAGTAGTTGTGCGTATTGGCTTCTACTGCTATGGAGTGTGCCATGTCTGGCATGTACTCTCGCCCAGGGTTATTTTCACCTGGTCCTTGACACGCATAGACTACGATGGCTAGGGAAAGCACTAGAATTATATTTTTGATTTGTCTCATTTTCTTATTGTTGAGCCGATTATCCATTAAACTATCGAACTACAAATATCTTAATATCCTACACTGGTAGCATCTTGGTAATTACTTCTGACGCACCAGTACTTTTAAAGAAAGCCGTCATATCTTCTCGCTCCGCCACTGAAATATCGTCCGCATCGAAAGCAATGACAAATTTATCATCTGTAATACGGTCATCCAAGATAGCAGGTTCGATACCTGGACCTTGACCATTGACGATGTAGAATGAAACTACCATACCCACCGCAGCAAACAAGACCGTCAGCTCAAAAGTGATCGGAATAAAGGCAGGAACAGACCAATAGGGTTTCCCTCCAAAGATCATCGGCCAGTCGCGAGTAAATACCCACGTCATAAATAGAAAAGCTGTCAGTGTTCCTATCGCACCGTAGACAAAACCTGCGATGTGCAAACGAGATTCTGCCAAACCCAACAGTGGATCGAGACCGTGTACTGGGAAAGGTGTATAGACTTCCCACATATCTCTGTGATCCGCTTTTGCTTGCTGTACGGCTTTTAACAACACCTCATCATCGTCATAAACACCGTACAATATTTCCTTCTCCACTCTTGCCATTTTTATATCGTATTTTGCATAGACTCGTTATATTGAAAACTTCAGAGTCTAAGCCTAATTATTTTATTTTTTGTTTGAATCCGCTTTTGCCTCTACTGCTACTTTCTCATGCTCGCCGTGGTGATGCGCATGTGCATTTGGCCCAACGTACTGATCACCCGCTGTTTTCAGAATACTTTTTACTTCTGCAATCGCGATGACTGGTGCTACCCTCGCAAAAATTAAGAATAAGGTAAAAAATAAACCAAAAGTACCCAAATATAATCCAATTTCTACCCAAGTCGGGCTGTAATAACTCCAGCTAGAAGGAAGATAATCTCTCGCCAAGGTCGTCGCGATAATCACAAATCGCTCAAACCACATACCTATGTTGATGAATATGGACAGTACAAAAGTTACCACTAGATTCCTGCGCATCTTTCGAGACCAAAATATCTGTGGCGATAATACATTACAGGACATCATTCCGATATACGACCAATAATAAGGACCGAATACCCGATTGTAAAATGCCCACTGTTCTGGCAGATAACCAGAGTACCAAGCAATGAATAGCTCCGTCAGATAAGCCACACCAACTACTGTTCCCGTCACCAAAATGACCTTATTCATCGACTCAATATGCCCCAGCGTGATGTATTCTTCTAACTTAAATACTTTTCTCGCCACCAGCATCAGCGTCAGTACCATAGCGAAGCCCGAAAATACTGCTCCTGCCACGAAATAAGGCGGAAAGATAGTGGTGTGCCAGCCAGGTATAACGGAAGTAGCAAAATCAAAACTTACAATAGTATGTACAGAAAGTACCAATGGCGTTGCTAATCCTGCTAAGACTAAAGACAGTGCTTCCCAACGTTGCCAGTGCTTCGCTTTACCTGTCCAGCCGAAGGAAGCAATGCTATATATCTTTTTACGAACACCTTTCGCACGATCTCTTACCGTTGCCAAATCTGGAATCAGACCTGTGTACCAGAACAGTAACGATACAGTTAGATAAGTCGAAATGGCAAATACGTCCCAGAGTAGTGGGGAGTTAAAGTTGACCCATAATGGACCACGTGTATTTGGGTAAGGGAAAATGAAAAATGCCATCCAAATTCGCCCCATGTGTAGGAGTGGAAACTGTCCTGCACAAACGACGGCAAAAATCGTCATCGCCTCCGCCGCACGGTTTACGCCCGTACGCCACTTTTGCCGAAATAGTAGAAGGATCGCTGAAATCAATGTTCCTGCGTGACCGATACCTACCCACCATACGAAGTTGGTAATATCCCAGCCCCAGTTGATGGTACGGTTCAAATCCCACGAACCAATTCCGTAATAAATCGTCCAGCCTAAACAGAATACATAGACAGCTAAAAAAGTAACTGCTATGATAAACCCAACGACCCAAGCTGCACTAGGCGCACGCTCGGTGGGTGCTAGTATATCTTCCGTAATCTGATGATACGTCTTATTCCCTTTCACTAAGGGTTCTCTTATCGGAGATACTGCTGCGCTCATATTATTTTATTGAATGGTTGACCTGCTAATTATTTATATTGACTCTTAGCAAGTAACTTTCTTTATTTTTTCTATTTCCTAACTCTTACTTTCGTGGCTGTGATCATCGCTGTTATGCCCATGACTGTCGCCTTCGTGTCCATGATCGTCTTTGTGATCATGTCCATGTGATTCATCGTGTCCATCACCGTGGTGATCATCCTTACCATGCCCACCTTCGTGGCTATCATAAATCAAAGGTGCATCTGGCTTGTTGACGATTTTGACGGCGTACTTGACGGAAGAGCGCACATTAGTCTGCTCTAATGCAATGTAGTTCAAATCAGAATGCCAAACTTTATCTAGCTTGTCTCCTTTATTATTGCGATCTCCGAAGGTAATGCCACCCGTTGGGCAAGCCGTACTACAGGCCGAACGAACATCATCGTCTCTTAAACGACGACCTTCCATTTTTGCCGTCAATTTCGCTTCTTGAATGCGCTGTACGCAGAAGCTACATTTCTCGATTACCCCTCTGGAACGCACGGTTACATCTGGGTTCAAGACCATACGGGTCAAGTTATCCGCTCCGAATGGAATTTCTTCGCCATTGATTCTTGGCTCGTTACCTGGCCACAAATCAGCAGTGGTATAATCCAACCAGTTGAAACGACGTACTTTGTAAGGGCAGTTGTTCGCACAATAACGCGTTCCAATACAACGATTGTAAGCCATCTGGTTCAAGCCCTCATTGTTGTGTGGCGTTGCGGCAACAGGACATACGTTTTCGCAAGGTGCATTATCGCAATGCTGACACATCATCGGCTGATAAACCACATTCGGATTTTCTGCATCGCCAAAGAAATAGCGATCAATTCGCAACCAAGCCATTTCGTGGTGACGACCTACTTCTTTTTTCCCAACTACTGGAATATTATTTTCCGATTGACAAGCTACTACACAGGCACCACAACCCGTACAAGAACTTAGGTCAATGTGCAAGCCCCAGTGATGCCCTTGGCTGTAGACTTCTTCCTCGTAGTTCGGATATAAGCCGTAGTCGTTTAGTTTTTGGTGGTGTTTACGTTCTTCGATCAGTCCCATGTAATCGGAAGCAAATGGATTCATGCTACCGTGACCATGCGATTCTTCCGCTCCCTCTTCTTTTGCACTCGTAAGTTTAGCGTAGCCTTCTTTACCATTTGTTAATTGGGTATGATCTTCTTCATGTCCATGAGACCCGTACAAAAATGGATTTAACTCTTTCAAATTGGTGCGACGAATGACCACTCGCTTGGTTAAACTGCCTTGGAATCCTTTTCGGATCGTCGTTGCAGCCTCTTCATCCAAGAACTTCTTTTCGCCATCATCTTCCCCTTCCAAACCAATCGTATTGTGATACTGCACACAAGCCAACTGCTTTTCGAGTCCATTCTTTCCACCATAATCGGCTGCTGCGTAATATTGGAAATTGCCATTAGCATCGGTTTGTATCCAGTTACTAATATGCTCGCCGATATTTTCACCCGATTTTCCTACGATTTGGCGACCATAGCCTAGACTAATCGCAAAGGTATTTTGACGCTGTCCAAAACTCTTGATTGCGGTACAGTTCGCTTTATTTCCACCGACTGATATATCTACTTTATCAGCAATACCATACAACTCTTCTGCATTAAGATTATCATAGGCTACAAAACTGCGATCTCCATCCCAAGCAACAGGTACTTGCAAATAGTTACCCCAAGTACAGCGCGTCACTGGATCGGGCAATTCTTGTAGCCATGGGTTGGCAGCGTATTGTCCACCACCCACAGACACGTCTTCAAACAATGCAACCTCTAATTTATCACCAGTAAGTGGCTTGTTGATCTTACGAGCGGCTGCAACTGCATTTCCACCGTAAGTAGCAGTTGTTTGGTCATCAACCACAAGCTCTCCGTCTTTTATTGCTTCATCCCAAAAAGACTGAAATCGCTGAAATTTGGTCTGCTTGGTGAAAATTTCGTTTTGCCAAGTCTGCTTCATGTACTCATAGCAAGGCTGCTCGGCAGTGGCATCAAAATTTTGGCTATCTGCCCACATCAAAAGTGTGGCTTCTGTTTGTCTAGTATCGAATAGCGGGCGAATTGTTGGTTGGATGGTCGCATACATCCCACGCTTAGGCTCTGCATCTCCCCAAGCCTCTAAGAAATGTGGCGGTGGTAGAATATAATCGCAGGCAGCCGCCGTTTCATTGGGCGTAAGGGCAATTGCAACTTTTGTTTTTGCTTTTGAAAGTGCACCCGCAAATTGAGTGCCATTGGGTAGATCAAAAATAGGATTGACATCATCCAAGAAGATCACAACGTCCGCACTGCCCACTTGCTTAGCAAAGTCTAGGATCGCTTTGTCCGAACCCTTGCGCTGCAAAGAAGCGTGTTTGAAATCTATGGTTGCACCGTAATTACCCAACATATTGTTGATGGCATTCACCAAAGACTGCTCTCCAACATTATTAGAGCCAGAAACCACCAAGGATTTACCTTTGTGGGCTAGCAACTCTTGTGCGTAATGCTCAATGTCCTTGCCTTTACCTTCGCTCAACTTTGGCGCATTTATTGTTGCTGCTCCCGTGGCCGATGCGACTACATTATATAAGGTAGCAATCGCCGCTCCCTGCTCAGATGGTTTGATAATGACTCGATCATCAGCATTCGAGCCTGTCATGGACATAAAGCTCTCTACTTGGATGTGACGAGACATGAAAGGATGCTCGATATCCTTGATCATGCGGTTCTTGGTGTAGTCCGCAGAATATTCTACTGGCGAAATCCAAGTTCCCAAAAAGTCCGCACCGAAGTTCATAATGACCTCTGCTTTCTCAAAATGATAATTTGGAATCACCCTTTGTCCAAAATCTTGCTTGTTCGCATCGAGTATTGCGGCATTAGAAATTGCGTCGTATACGATATGCTCAACATTATATTTTGCCTTAAATTCTTCGATGGCTCTGAGCGTAGTTGGACTGTTAATCGTATTGGAAACAAGATAGACCTTTCCAGCTTTCGCCAAAGCTGCTTTGATCTCAGTATCGGCAGTTTCCCAATCCAATTGATCGGCTTTTTCTCTCAATACTTCACCGTCTTTCACTCGGAAAGGACGCACAAAGCGACTGGTGTCGTAGAGGTCTAAGACACTCGCTTGCACTCTAGCTGTCGTACCACCTTGCGTTAGTTTGGATAGTTTGTTTCCCTCCACTTTGATGGGTCGCCCTTCTCTCGTTCTAATCAAGACGGGACAAACATCTCCTCCTCTACTGAAAGCGGTGGCGTAGTAAGTAGCAACACCAGGTATGACGCTTTCGGGCTTGACAACATAAGGTAAAGCTCTGCGCACGGGCGTTTCACAGCTCGCAGCAACAGTAGCCGCACCTAAGCTAAAGCCTAGATATTTTAAGAAATCACGACGATTAGAAGTGGTGTCCAAAGCTTTGTCTTCTGACAGTTGCTCTACGATGGGAAGCTCCACGAACTCTTGATTGGACATCTCTGCCAATTTCTTTTCGTTGTTTAGATGCTCTACTCCCAACCACGTATCCTGATTCATTTCTTTCATAGTATCCTATATAGACTGTTATGTATCGAAAGCGATGTTGAGGGTCATGTTTTCCATTCGCTTTGTCTGACCTAACAGATTTTATCTTTTTGCTTTATTTGTCTATTAGTAATGGCATTTTTGGCAACCTAATCCTCCTACATCTTCCACCGTTACACCTTCTCTATCTCCCTTCTCCAATTCCTTATGATAGGTCTCATAAGATTTGTAATAATCATTTCCGCCGAAGTCTACTTGAGTTTGTCGGTGACAGTTGATACACCATCCCATGGACAGCGGAGAGTATTGATAGACGACTTCCATTTCTTCTACTGGACCGTGACAAGTTTGGCATTCTTGCTTACCGACGGTGACGTGCTGTGCGTGGTTAAAGTACACGTGGTCTGGCATATTGTGAATACGAATCCACTCGATTGGTCCTTGTACTTTAGGCTTAATATCGTTGGTCAAAGAATTGAAGATATTATCCCACTGCTCCTCTTGCACATCTTCTACTTTTGCCAGTGCCTTTGGATCATCCTTTTTTTCTTTCACATAGTTATCTCCAATCCAAGTCGTGTAGATTGCCTTTACTTCTTCTTGGCTCAACTCATCGTAGTTCTCAATATACTTATCACTACTGGGATCGTAACCAATAGAAGCGTATATTTTGGTCAACTCCTGCGTACCATGCTTAGAACCTACCTTGATGGCGCGGTGACAATTCATACAGGTATTCGTGCCTGGAATGACCGAGTGCTTAGAACGACGTGCTCCATCGTGGCAATACTGGCATTCGATCTTGTGCAAACCTGCGTGTGTCTCATGTGAGAATTTGATTGGTTGCTCTGGCTCGTAGCCTTGCTGACGACCTAATTCAATAGCATTATTTACAGTTGTATAGCCTCCTAGTACCACTAGTGCAAAGATGACAAAGCCGATCACACCTCTACTAGTTAGTACATCAACTAGCGTACGACGCTGCGCTTTCGTATTACCATCTTTTACTTCTGCTAAGTAGTTCAAGTTAGAGATGATACGAGACAGAACTACTGCTAGTAAAGCCAGAATAACAAACAATGCAATGAAAAGCGGCTTGTTTAGCCCAGTATCTTCCTCTTGAGCTACCACTCCATCGCCCTCTGCCACCACAGGAGCATTATAATCTGGATTAGCAATATAAGCCAATATGTTCTCCATATCATCATCCGTCAAGGACGTGAAGCTGTTCATCACGGTCGGCTTCCAATCGTTCCAAAGTTCCAAGGCACGTGGATGTCCATCCGCAATCATCTTCTGAGAATTGCGAATCCAAGCATACAGATCTTCTCTCGGATAGTCTGCCCAACGCTCCTCGACACCGCCCAGTGCGGGACCAGTCGCATCGGTCTTCATATTTTTGGCGTGACAAGTTGCACACTGTGCACCAAAAATAGCATCCCCTAACGCAGGATCACCCTGCGCCATCCCTAAATTCAGGGTCAGCAGAATTACCGCAAACGAAAATATATATTTTAATGATCTCATATTATTAGCGCAAAATTGTGTCAATATTTTCTAAATCTTTACGTCCTTCGGAGAAAGTACAATATACATGAATAAGTATGAAATTAAAAATTTATTTGATTTTTTGTGAACAATACCTCTGTCATTGATTTGTCAATGCAAATGTATAATAGATGAACATGATTTCCCAGCAGAAGTGCTAGAGTTAATTCTATTTAGATATTGTCTAAATAACTTTTTTGTGCAAACCAAATAATATTTGGCTATTTCAAAAATTACCCTCAAATGTATTTCAAATTTTCAGAACTTTCAGAAAAAATTGAAAATTGATATATTACAATAATACATTTTTTTTGCCAGAAAGAGAAATTTTTTGCTTCAAAACTGTATTTTTGGATTAGAAAAAAGCGAAAGACGAACATTAAACACCATATTATGAATACTCGCCAACTTATTTTTGCTATTATCATTTTTTTATGCTTACAGGCTTGCGATACATCGACTGATAACCAGCAAGCATCGTCCCCTACCCCACCGAATGTTGTCCTAATTTTAGCGGATGATCTCGGCTATGGAGAATTGGGTGCTTACGGGCAGCAAATCATTGAAACCCCTCACTTGGATGCGCTAGCTGCGAGCGGCAAAAAATTTACGCAATTCTATTCTGGTTCGGCTGTTTGCGCACCCGCACGTGGTGTACTGCTGACGGGACAACACACTGGACATGCTCACGTGCGTGGCAATGATGAATGGAAGGAACGGGGTGATGTCTGGAATTTTGAGGCGATGTTTGATGATCCGACGCTAGAAGGACAACGCCCTTTACCCGATAGCATTATCACTTTGGCAGAACAATTGCAAGACAATGGCTACAAAACTGCCTGTATCGGAAAATGGGGACTGGGTGCACCCGATTCGGAAGGCACGCCCAATCGGCAAGGATTTGATTTCTTTTACGGCTACAATTGCCAGCGACAAGCCCATACTTATTATCCGACGCACCTTTGGAAAAACGAAGAACGGGTGCTGCTCGACAATACGCTAGTACCTCCTCATAAAGCAGTGCCTGAGGATTTTTTTGCTGATGAAACAGCTAGCTATGCGCCTTATAATCAAGCAGACTACGCAGCCACTTTGATGCAAAAAGAAGTGCTACAATTCGTCGAAGATCACAAAACACAGCCTTTCTTTTTGTACTACTCCACGCCAATTCCGCACGTGGCATTGCAAGCACCACAAAAATGGGTCGATCACTATCGAACTAAATTTGGAGCAGAACAGCCGTACACAGGCAAATCTTACGTGCCTTGCCAATATCCCAAAGCGACTTATGCTGCCATGATTTCTTATCTGGATGAACAAGTGGGTGAGCTAGTCGACAAACTGAAGCAAGCAGGTGTTTACGACAATACCATTATCCTATTCACGAGCGATAATGGCCCAACTTTTTTGGATCAGGTGGACATCGCATTTTTTGAAAGTGCTGAACCGCTGCGCAATGAATCATCTAGCGTGAAGGCTTCTTTGCGAGAAGGCGGTATTCGGGTGCCGCTCATTGCTACTTGGCCCAATCACATCGAAGCGGGTAGTACGAGTGAACATCTTGCTGCTTTTTGGGACTTTTTACCTACGATTTGTGAATTGACCGCGACGGATATACCCAAGGGACAAATGATAGATGGCATCAGCTTCGCCCCTACCCTACTCGACGCTGGACAGCAGACACAACACGAGTATTTGTATTGGGAATTTCCAGAGCGTGGTGGTTCACAAGCAATCCGACAAGGCAAGTGGAAAGCTTATCGGGACAACATCAAAACAAAAGGCAATTTGAATACTGAGTTGTATAATTTGGAAACGGATTTAAAGGAACAGATCAATTTAGCGAAACAATTTCCGACTGTAGTAGCAGATTTGGAAGCAAAAATGGCTGCTAGTCGCTATCCGAGTAGGACAGAGCGTTGGAAGATGGGGGTTTTGGATAGTAGTGGTGAATAGCTTTGATGAGTTTCGAGTGCAAGTGCAAAAATATGACCTATTCAAGCGAGGCTATCGTATGCCATTTTGATTTTAATTTTCATTTGATTTTATTTGTCTACGCATTCATCGGCGTACAAATTTCAATCAGGAAACCATCCAAATCTCTGACATAGGCGACGGTTTGTCCCCAAGCTTTGGTTTTGGCTGCTTCTAGCAAAGCTGCGCCTGCTTGTACTGCTGCTTCGACTGTCTTTTCTACTTCATTTGTTGTGAAACCCAATTCTATGCCGAAGACTTTTTCTTTCAAACTGCTTTCTTGAAAACCTCTAGAGAGGTTGCTTTTTGCGAGTTCAACGGAAGCAAAAGCAAGTGTAGTTTCTCCCGATACTACTTCTCCGTAGTCGTTTTCAGGTGTGATAAATTTTTTGGTGAAGCCAAATGCTTGTTCGTAAAAGTGAACAGCTTTGGTGACGTCTTGGACGTATAGGATGGTGTAGGCGAATTTTATCATGTTTGTAGTAGATGTGTGAAAGATTCAAGATTATTTTTGTATACTCTAATGTTCAGATTGCTAATTTTTACTTTTTATTCAGGCGTATACAAGGTTCCGAGCAATGCTTGGAATATACTCCATTTGGGATAAAAAAGTGCATTTTACTCTATTGGTATTTCTAAGTACAAACTACCACGTGTGCTCTCAAATTTGGCGGCATCGAGCCTGCCAAATTTGACTTACCCTAAAATTTAGCGGTAAATGATGTAAATGAACTTATCCTTTTTCAAAAATAAAAGCACTTTTTTACCCCATTTGCAGTATAAATCTTAGTAGCGTCCTTTAGATTGTACAACAAGTATGCTCAATAAGTCTCTTCGGACGGAAACATACGAAAAGAATATGAAAAAAAATCACATCCGAGCCTTCAAAACTTTCTTTTTGATTTATGGCATTAGTGTTCTATGTTTCTTATTGTTGCTATTCATCTTACTCCAAATTGAGACCAAAGACGCTCTGGGATTATTTCAAGAAGTGGTTGTGCAAACCATCACTTACCCTATATTTTGGCTATTAAGCCTCATTCCTTATCTCATTTTTATACTGATTAGGCACCTGATCAAGGATTATAAAACGAACAGTCTTCGAACCTTCTTCAAGAGATTATTCTTAAAATTGGGATTACCTGCATTGAGTATTTATGTAATTTTTCTCATGCTGCAATCTCATAGAAATTCTGAAACTTTTGAGTACACCTGGGACTATAGTTTAGAACGCAATGCGGATCATACAGAAGACTTTTACGCCAAAGATCAAAAACAACGGGGCATCCATATTTTCGGATGGAGAGATGGTCTGGAAGATATAGCTTTTCTTCAAAAAAACAACTTTGAATGGATTACTATTACCCCTTTTATTGGTCAGAAATACCACGACCAACCTGAAATGAGGACAATTTCTGCTGAAGACGCTATTTACAGAAGAAAGCAGTATGCTAAAATAAAGAAAATAACCGATTCACTCGGTATGCGCGTGATGATGAAACCCCATATTTGGCTGTACAAAGTGAAAGATGGAAAATGGCGTTCGGATATTGAAATGCAAAGCGAAGCAGACTGGAGAAAATGGTTTGACAACTACAAAGAGACCATGTTAACTTATGCTCGGATTGCAGAAGAATTACAATTTGAACAATTTTGTGTTGGTACGGAGCTAGAAAAAACGGTTGAATTGAAGGCAGACGAATGGATTCAACTTATTCGGGAAGTAAGAGCAGTTTTTTCAGGTAAACTCACTTATGCTGCTAATTGGCACGAAGGCTATGAGTATTTTCCACATTGGAAAGAACTAGATTATATAGGTATACAAGCCTATTTTCCACTCCATGATGATCGTGAACCTGTGAGTCTTTCTAGGCTCGAAAAAGCATGGAAAAAGCATGCGCGTCAGCTGGAAAAATTTAGCCAAAAACACGGTCTTCCCATTCTCTTTACAGAAATTGGCTATCGCTCTGTAAAAGGTACGGCAACCCGACCTTGGGAATGGAATGATGTAAATAATATTTTGAGTAAGATTTCTCAAGAGGAACAATACCTTTGCTATCAGGCGTTCTTCAATGTGATGTGGAAAAAGGAATGGTTTCATGGCGTCCACATTTGGGAATGGCAGACGCGTGCCAATTCCGATGGAAAAGATACCGATTTTCATCTCGAAAGGAAACCTGCGTTCAATTTGATTATGCAAGAATTTGGAAAATAAGTCAGCAAACAGATTTGAGCAGTCAGGTGCAAACCACTACGCTCCCCGAACCTGTTCCCATGCCCAAGCTGTACGCATAATATCTTCGATGTCGCGCTTGGGTTGCCAGCCCAACAAGCTAGTTGCTTTATCATTATTGGCGTAGATGGCAACCACATCGCCTGCCCGTCGCCCACCAATGGTATAATCTAACTGTTGCCCAGATGCTTGTTCGAAGGCTTTGATAGCCTCTAGGACAGTTGCACCTTCTCCCAAGCCAACATTGAACACTTCACAGTTGGCTTGATTGTTGTTTGCAATCAGATATTGGAGTGCTTTGGTATGTGCATTCGCCAAATCCATGATGTGGATGTAGTCGCGTACACAACTGCCATCTCTGGTGTCGTAATCGTCGCCAAAAACGGTTAATGCTTTTCGTTTACCCATTGCGGTGGCGGTAATGACTGGCACTAAATTGGTGGCGTTGCTGGTGGGTGCTTCGCCTATTTTGGCACTTTCGTGAGCACCCGCTGGATTGAAATAACGTAGTAAAATGGTTTTGAAATCAGGGTGTGCCTTGGCATAGTCTTGTAGGATGTGTTCGCCCATCTGCTTGGTGCGGGCGTAGGGTGATTCCGCCTCTTTCATCGGTGTTTCTTCGACTACGGGCAGTGCATCTGTATTACCATAGACCGAACAAGAAGAGGAGAAAATCAAGTTGGGAACAGCGAATGTTTCTGCACATTTAATGACATTGAGCAGCCCGTTGAGGTTGTTGTAAAAATAATCCCAAGGCTTATTGACGGATTCACCCACACTTTTCAAGGCGGCAAAATGAATGATACCCACCAAATCTTCATTCTCGGCGAATACTGCTCCTAGTGCTTCCAAATCCACCAAATCCACAGCGTAGTTTTTAATGGGAACACCCGTGACGGCAGCTATATTTTCTAAGGCATTGGGGGAAGAATTAATGAAATTATCTACACTAATGACATCAAAACCATTGTCCATTAAATCAATGACGGTGTGGCTGCCGATGTAGCCAGTGCCTCCCGTGACGAGTACTTTGTTTTTCATAGATAAAGTGATAAATGTAATTTTTCTGATTTTATGAAATAAAGGGCATTGCCAACAACTCTCTGAAAACGGAAGAAAAATATATTTTTCTTCCGTTTTCAAAGGGAACTCATGGACAGCGACAGATTTTTCGGAGATGCTTTTGAAATTAGACTTTGGACGAAAAAAGGAATAAATAAAAAAAGGCAAAACTAAAGCGTATATCAGAGGTGTGAAAAACAAAACATACGCAGAACAGTTTTGCCAAAAGTTATTAGGCACGGGGCTAAAGCATTCAAAGGCTATAGTCAATATCATATTGTCCTTGGGTAGTGAGACGACCGCTCGAAGTCCCACCGCCCTGAGTTTGAGTCCTTATTTCCAATATCCTTATTCGATGCAGGGCAAAGCGATGAAGGATAATGGGGAACAGTTCAATTCGGGGGATAGTTTGGCGTTGAAATCGGAATTGCGACAGGTTTTCTTCGAACAACTGCCTGCACAATCGGTGTACAAAACCGCAACGGATTTCACCACGATTCGCAAGCCCTCTTCTCCAACTTTGGAAGGGCGCGGCTTTGTGCATGTGCCAAATGTAATCATTTATGGGAATAAACCCATTGATATTAGGTCTGGCTCTTATAAAGTATTAGGCTGCTGACAAATACAACTTGATTTTGACTAGGGATTAGACTTAAAAATCAAGCGAAATTGGTAAAATTTATATTTGTTTTACAGGAAAATATTTTGGCAGCCTGATTCTTTAATAGAGCCTTCTTCCTTTAGATTTTAGAGCTTCTGCTCTATTTTGCTTATCTTTAGTTTGGGTTGTTTTATGGAATTCATTAGACTTTCTTTTTTGTTGTGTCAGAAGCACAAATTTAGAAAGTCTTTTTTTTATTTTTTGAGATACCTACCCATCACCCTCTTCTCGCCTTAAAAAAGCTTTGCATCAAGGTTTCGCATTCGGTGTTCAGGATGCCAAACTCGACGATGGTTTTAGGATGCAAGAGCGTCTTACCAAATCGCATAAATCCCCTTTTATCATCACTCGCGCCGTAGACCAAACGACTCAGTTGCGCCCAAGCCAAAGCACCAGCACACATCACACAGGGTTCTAGGGTCACGTAAAGCGTACAATCAATCAAATACTTGCTGCCGAGGTATTCACTAGCGGCGGTCAGGGCAATGATTTCTGCGTGTGCGGTCACATCCTTCAAGCGTTCCGTTCGATTGTGGGCGCGAGCGATAATTCTATTGTTTGCCACTACTACTGCTCCAACTGGAACTTCCCCCAGTCGGTACGCTTCTTGTGCTTGCAGGATTGCTTGACGCATAAAGTACTGGTCATCATAGACTTGCAACATGAGTACTTAGTTTTTTCTCACTTCATATTCTACAAAAAACCATCCTGTTCCCTTTAGACTACTCACCCAAGTCCCAACTTCTGCGGTACTGCTGCCCGAAGGAAAAGAAATACTTGGGAAACGCTGCGTCTCCAACAATTTACCCGTCTCGTCCTTCACGCTAATATTCACACTCAGACGAGTAGCCGCACCTGTGTAGCTTAAGAAAATAGGAATTTCCTCTCCCACAGCATAAGCTACATCAGTGGTTTTGCTACCTGCCAAAGCCGATTGGAACCCCATAGCAGTTGTGTAGAACGCTAATTTGGCGTGTCCTTTAGCATCCAATAAGGCAGTCGGATCGCTACCATTCCAGAGTTTGGCGGCTAATATACCATCGTAGCCTAACCAACGTTTTTTACGCAGACTCTCGTAATTGGCAAAGGCCTGCCAAGCTTGACTTTTTTGCCAATCTTCAAAGGCAATCGTATCCCCAATTGCCGCACTCGTGTAGGGCGACTCGTAGCTTTCTGAATAGCGATAAGGAATGCCCCGCACGGCTAGTGGATTGTCTTGTCCTGCCAAACTTTCTCCTCCTACGTCCAAATAGGCGTGTCTTTGACTATTCAAATAATTTTGGCGCAAAGTGTCCATGCTGTAATCGACGGGGAAATTCTGCAAATCATCCCAATCTTTACCGAAACTTATTGCGTAAGTCGCATTAGATCGAACCACTAAAGAATCCGTCCAAACGGAGGGCTGATTCAATAAGCGATAGCGACGTAAGCTGCTTTCGTACAAGCGATTGCCGATGTCATTTGGAATAGCCGAACCACCAAACTCGGTTTTTGCACCCGTCAACGCAATTAAAGCGTCGGGATCGTAAGTGTGGATGGTTTCGTAGAACATTTTCATCCAAGGCGTAGCATCTTTTTGGTAATCGCTAAATTGGAGTTCATCTGGTGCTTGCCAAATAATCAAACTCGGATGATGATGTAAACTTTGCAGTGCTGCTTTTAGTTGTTCCCACTCCAATGCCCAAGGTTCTTGATTGACCGTGGCATCGCTTTCGTAGATCAATAGCATCCCCATTTGATCACAAATTTCCAGTAGGCGCGAAACATCTATTTGTGATAAATTTCCAACACGGATGACATTACCATTCATTTCTTTTACGGAAGCTACTGCTCTTACCAACCAAGCATCCATATCGACGCTAGGAACGGTGTAGGTTTCAATGTCGAAAGGTAAATAATCCGTCAGATTGACACCCAGCAGGCTGATCGGACGATCATTGAGATGAAAAATGCCGTCTGTTTGGTCTATGGTTCGGAAACCCGTGGTCATGGTATACTCGTCCACAAACTGACCTTTGCTGTCCAATAAGGCCAATTGTATTTTGCAGAGATTTGGCTGATCGGGCGACCATTTTTTGACGCCAGTTAGCGCAATGGTTTCAGAGAAATTTTCGGATCTGTAAGCCCTCAGCGTTAGTGGAAAAGTGGTATTGACAAGTGGATTAGTGCTAGCTTTCGGATGCCAAGGCGTAATCTTTACGTTCAGCCTCCCTTGCCACTCCCCATTTCGCGTGCCAGAAAGTTGGTTGGCGGATAAAAGGGCTTGGAGCGTCAAATTCAGATCGTCGTCTCCTTGTACTACGGATACAGCCGCTTTTTGAATATGGATAGGACTGGTCAAATCTAGGTAGACATTTTGTAATTGCCAACCAGCGCCACCTCTCATCCGTAGCATAAGTTTGTTTGGTTGATTGGGCAGCAAGTCCTTGGTCACATCTAATGTCAGGTCATTGCCCGAACGATGGACGTATATGATTTCGTTGTTGAGCCACACTTCTGTATTGGGTGCAATTTGCTCAAAATATAGGGTAGCTTGCTCAAAACTACCAATCAATAATGGTTTTCTCAAAATCAGGTCACTATTGCGATAACGGTCGCCACTTTGTATCGGCAACTTTAGCTGTTGCCATTCTTCATCTCGAAAAGTACTCAAGGTCAGATCACCTAATTCTTCTGACACTTCAAAACGCTCATCCATAAAGATACGTCCCTTCGCTACTGGAAATTGATCTTCAAAGGGATTGATATTTGGACGGTCATAGCTGATGCCATATAGATTGTCCAAACTCGCGCCAACTGGAATTTTGACGAAGAATTTGTGGATGCTGTTGTTGCTCAAAGTACGGACAAAATCCGCCTTGATTTCATCATTGATGAACAAGCTAAATCGGTTGGCTTCCACATCTACTAGCAACTTAAAATTAAGCGTAGTGTCTCTTTCGTAATTCGCAATGCCAATGGGCAGTCCAAGTCGAGATTTGTAGAAGCAATTCCCTTCTGCGGTGATGCCCAGTAAGATCACAGGATTGCTCTCTTCATCCAGCAGCAAAAAAGCAGAACGCTCGGTCGTTTCAGGAATCTTGGTTTCCCACTGTATCACAAATCGCCAATCTTGGGCTTCTGCTAAGTCTTGGGCATAACTAAAATCACCGACTGCTTTCAATGCGCCATCCACCACTTCTACATTGGGATTACTGGTCCACTTTTGCAGGGCTTGTTCTTCTTGCTTTCGCTGTCCTTTTTTATAGGTTTTCCAACGCCAATCTTTCAAAATCAAACGTTGACGATTTTGTGGTTTCGGTAAGGTTTTGAGTTGTTCTTGCAATTGTCTCAGTGCTACTGGATCAACGGCATCTTCGTCTAAGTCCTTATCTTGAAAGAAAGCTTTTGCATAATTGGCATACTGGTCGAGATAATCGAGTCGGTCTTCAGCAGTGAAAATAGTAGAATCACCATTAAAGCCAACGGTGCCTTGAGCGATAGTAGAGTCGATGAAGTAGCGCAATTCGAAGGAGCGGGAGACGACTTGCCCAAAGCCTTCTTGAAAGACAAGTAAGCCTAGTATAATACTTAAAATAATTTTTGTCTGGTGTAGCTGCATTGTTCAGATGATGTTATTAGCCAACAGGCTCTAATCTTAGAGCGGTAAACATTTGTAATATTGCATCCAATACAGACCTACGTATGTAAGGGGTGGGATGTAAATAAATTTACAAATTTTGAGGCGGCTATTTTTTTCTTAATCAAGGCATGAAGAAGTGTGAGCTTCTGAACCGCAAAGCGGATGGGATGCCAAACATAGTCTGTGTTTTGTAAGGCTTTTTATAACATTCACACAGTGGTGCTTGCAGAAAAGATTAAGTATCTTTTCAACGAAGTGAACCGCTAGCGGATGGGTTGCCAAAAGGAAAAAAGAGCAAGTTAAAATGTAAATTTATTTGTGTACCGTCCCTAATATGCAATATCACTAGTAAAATAGATCATAACGACTTCGGTTCTTTCTAGAGCAATCTTTATCCTAAATTTTAGATGATCTTAACGCAATTTCTGTCCAGTAAGAACCGTATTGCTTAACGAAATAAGTCCTAAATGTTACAAAGTAATGCCACTTTACTCCCTGAACAAGGTTATCTTCTCTGAAATAGAAGCATGCAACCTCTAGCGATAAAAGTTGTCCTTTCCTTTTTGAGTGAAAGTGAAAATATGACTTAGTAACACACAAGGAATAAATTTATATTCTTAGAGAAGCTGTGTATAATCATAAAATTAAAATTTTTACTTCGTAAAAATTTTAATTTTACAAGGTTCTCTGGACAGAAAGTCCTGTTTTTCTCAACGTTTTACTTGAAACCAGTCTGAGTCAATGTCAGGAAATCGCGCAACAATTATGCTCGGTAAGTCTCTTCGGACGGAAACACAAATTTTTCAGAAAAAATTTGTGTTTCCGTCCATAAAAAACCTCTAGGCATACTTGTTGCGCGATCTCAAAGGATTTACTAAGGCTTATTTCGAGTATTGCTTAGCACTTCATACACGCTTAATTTCATTTTCAAAATTTAAAGAATGTAAATTTATTTCTCTAGCGTTACTTGATGATTTTTCATTAAGAAAAATAAAACTCTTACACTCCTAATTCCTACGAATCAAGAAACATTAACAAAAACAACTATTATGAGCAATCAACTGCGTTTAATGTCTTTATTATTTATAGTAGCCAGCATCTCCTTTGCCTGCGTGCAATGGGATGATGGAAACCGTGTTGCCGTAGAAGGTGAAATGGTGAAGCGAACCCTAGATTTAGACCAATTTTCTGGCTTCGGCTTGTCGCTATCGGCTAAAATTTACCTAAGACAAGGTAGCCGTCAGTCCGTAGAAATAGAGGCGAGAGAAAGCGTCATCGAGAACATCAATCAAGACGTTTCAGACGATTACTGGAAGATTAAATTCAAAAAATCCATGCGCAAATATGACAGAGTGACGATCTGGATTACGCTGCCGAGGGTAGATCGATTGTCCGTGTCTGGTTCTGGTGATATTCTGGGCGAAAATCGTTTCGATAATTTAGAGGATTTGAAACTCAATGTGAGCGGTTCTGGAAATATTCGACTAGAAGCCGAAGCAGATGAAACTAATTGCGTGGTTACGGGTTCAGGTAATATAGCTTTGGCTGGAACGGCAAATAACCAAAAAGTAAGCATAACAGGTTCTGGTGATGTGGAAAGTGAAGATTTCGCAGCGGAAACCTGCGTAGTTCGCATAACGGGTTCGGGAGATTGTGAGGTGAATGTGCGCGACCGATTAGAAGTATATATTACAGGCAGCGGAGATGTGTCCTACAAAGGCGATCCTAGTGTAAAGTCGAGGATTACAGGCTCTGGTGATGTAAAAGAAAAATATTAGTCCAAACCAAATTAGTATTTAGTTTCTTTTCGAGGCAAGCCTATGTTTAGGCTTGCCTTCTTAGGTTTTGTTGGGAAAGCTTCCCGTCCAAAGAGACTTACTGAGCATAACTGTTGCGCGACCTTCTTGCATTGACTTCAGCTTTTTTTTAGCTCAAAAAATAGCTCGCTCAAATTTTGACGCTTAGTAACAGTCAAATAATAACTTCCCGATTTGTGACCAAGCGTAGGCAAGGCATCCCCGCCCGTCCGCTTTGCGGTTCATTCGCTTGAATGTTCTGCCACCCATCCACTAGCGTGGTTTTCTCACTTAAAAGTCCACTGGACTTTTACCCTGTGGGATCGTTCGTTCACCCTTTGAGATCGCTCACTCATGCTAGCGGTTCTTTTCGTTAAAAAGATACTTAACCTTTTTTGCGAGCAACACTGCAAGAATGTTAAAAAGCCTCGCCAGCCAAAAGGATTCCTACGTTTAACTCAGAAAAGGGAA
>JBCDKV010000011.1:0-20026 GCA_038746215.1 Bacteroidota bacterium
AGCCCAGCCTTGCAATGATTTCCCGAATTTCGTGCGCCATATTGATAAAATATTGCGCCAAAGCCCTCGGGTCGCCTTCGTAAAGTTCTGAATTGGTGGTCAGACCAGCAGGACATTTGATGTTGCAGTTTTTTGCCATCACACACTTTAGCATCATCAAAGCAGACGTACCAAATTCAAAAGAATCGCCGCCCAAAATGGCAGATTTCACCACATCCATGCCCGTTTGGTGTGCATTGGAGCAACGTAAAATGACCTTTTCTCGGATGCCATTATCGCACAAAGCCTGATGGACTTCCGCGATACCGAGATCAGCTGCACGTCCCGAATTTTTGAGGCTCGTCACCTGCGCTGCACCCGTGCCGCCCGTATTGCCTGCCACATTGATGACATCCGCACCCGCTTTCGCAACGCCCACTGCAATCGTGCCAATACCTTCGGAGGAAACGAGCTTAACAACAACTTTGACCCGCGCACATTTGGCATCGTGGATGAGTTGCGCCAAATCTTCGATGGAATAAGTATCGTGATGTGGTGGTGGCGACACCAATTCTACGCCAGGTGTCCCACTCCGAGCCGCCGCAATCTCTACATTCACTTTTTTGGCAGGTAGCTGTCCTCCTTCGCCAGGTTTCGCTCCTTGCGCAATTTTGATTTCTATCTCTTCTAAAGACGGGTCAGCAAAATAGCCCGCCCAAACGCCGAAACGTCCCGAAGCAATCTGTTTGATTTTGCTGGCTTTGATGGAGTTGAAGCGAAAGGATTGTTCGCCTCCTTCGCCCGAATTGCTCAATGCACCCGCAATGTTTGCTCCTTGCGCTACCGCTTGGTGCGCTTTGGATACCAATGCCCCGTGACTCATCGCACCCGATGAAAATGTGGCTGTGATTTCGTGGGCAGCTTGCACATTCTCCAAAGTAATGGACTGCCGGTCGGCTTTCACCAAATCAAAAAATGCTTTTGCCTTGCCCGTCGCGTTAAATAACAATTGATTTTGGTCGTCTAGTAGTTCGATGGCTTCCCCAAAATGTTGCGTCATGGCTGCGGCTAGGCTTTCATAAGCGGGTTGTTCCATTTTCAGGAGGAAGCGTTTGCCTTGTTTTTGAAGACTCATGCCTTGTACTGATATGGAGATGTTACCCTCCACATTGTAGTAGTGGAAAAAGTGTTTGAAGTCTGCTACGGTTCTTGCTTGGGTCGCATCGAAAGGCAGCGTCAGGACATCGCGAATCGTTGCGGGACGATGGATTCTCTCCTGATATACTTTTGCTACGAACGCTCGGTAGGCAGACGTGATTTGGTGTTGGTCAATTTGTGCTGGTGTACGTTTTTGAAAACCCAATTTGGCATAGGATGAATCATCTGGTCTAAGCTCGGTTTCATCGAAAGCCTCATTTGGAACGGGTTCGTCGGTGTATTGGAAAGTTTCTTTGGTCATTTTTACGAACTCCCGTACGGTGGTTGCTCCGTAAGAGTGTCCCGAACCTTCCGCACGCTCTTTGAAAAGTCCTAGCAATGGAATATCCGCTTCGCTTTCCACATCTGCAATTTTGGCGTGCCACTCCGCTGCACTTTTCGCAATTTCTTTGAAAGCTGCGCCTCCAATTGGAGCGTAAATATTTGGGAAGATACTCGCCAAATAAGGGTCGTGTGTATCTAAGAAATTGGACTCAAAAAATTCTCCGCCGATGTAGCTTTCCACGGTACAAAGTCCAAATTTACCCATCGTTTTCATCAGGGCTTTTTCGATGGCTTTTTGGTAGTTTTTTAATTTGCGATAAATCTCCGCTTCGTTGGTAGACAATTCGGCAGCACGGCTAAAGACCGTGACGGGACAAACCGCTGATGCACCAAAACCTAGCAAACAAGCAGTATCGTGGGTACTGATTGCCTGTCCAGTTTCGGCAATTAAGCTAGCGAAAAATCGTAAACCCGTTTGAATCAATCGCTGATTCACTGCCGAAACGATCAGGATAGCTGGAATAGCTGCTTTGCCATAGTCAATATTAACATCACTTAAAATCACGATTTCTGCGCCTGCCTTCACTACGCTTTCTACTTCGTCGCATACTCTTTCGACGGCGGCTTTAATTGCATTTTCGTTGCGTTCAATGTCTTGGGTATCTACCTCGTAAAGGGTTTCTACGGTCACGACTTTCAGGGCTTGGGTAGCTCGAATTTGTAGCAATTGTTGGGGCTGCAAAATAGGCGTGGTCAGCATGAGTTGTTTACTTGTACCATCGCTAAAATTTGGTTTTTTACCCAAAGCGACTTGTAAGCTCATCCCATCTGCTTCTCGAATGCTATCGAGTGGCGGATTGGTGACTTGTGCGAAACGTTGCGAAAAATAGCGCGACATACCGCCTTCGTGGGGTTCTAGTCCATTGGGAGCAACACCAAAACCCATTGCCGATACTTTTTCTTTTGCATCAGAGAGCATCGGGTCTAAAAAGAACTTAAAGCTTTCTTGATTCATGGAGTAGGCAACGTGTCTAGAGGAAAGATTTAGAGATTTGGGAATTTGATAGCTACTAATGGGCGTTTTGGGTAAATCTTTGAGGTGAATGATCGCATTTTGGAGGAGTGCGCTGTAATCTTTTTGTGCTGCTAATTGCTCTAATATGGCTTGTGAGTGCAGGATTTGCTGCTTTTCATGATCAAAAACAATCATACCGCCTGCTTCGACTCTGCCTCGATTCAGTACAACTTCGGGCGGAAAATCAATTTGCCCTGCTTCACTCGTTACCACTAAATAATCGTGGGTTTCGATGGTTCGTAGTGGTCGCAGTCCCAATCTATCCAGCCTCGCACCTATCTTTTGCCCGTCGAAGAAAATTAAAGCGGCTGGTCCATCATTCTTTTCTTCGTAGAGCGAATAGTAGGCGAGCATATCCCTCACTTTGCCCGAATATTTAGGATCATTTTCCCAAGCTGGCGGCATCATCGCGACCACTGCTTCCACGATGTCCATTTTGTCCTCTGTAATCCTGCGGGCAAGCGTCTGATCCAAACGGGAAGAATCTGATTGTCCTTCTGGAAAAATGACGGTCTTTCCTTTCGATTTGGCAATAGCATCTTCGCTGAGTCGGTTTTTCTTATCGGTGTTCAATTCTCCGTTGTGCGCCATTCTGCGGAAAGGCTGTGCAAAGACGGGATTTGGAGCAGTATTGGTGGAAAAGCGGGTATGAAAAAAGAGGGAATGTACTTGGTGTTCGGGATGGGTCAAATCTTTGAAATAAGGAAAAACTTCGCCACTGACGAGTCGCCCTTTGTAGACTTGTGTGAAGCAACTCATCGACAGTGGATAGAAACCTTTAAGTGCAGGATTGGTGAAAGTTGCAGCTTCTATCTCCAACAGTGCCAAGTTGATGATTTCATCAAATGCTTCGACTGTTTCGATATGGTCTGGACGACCAAATACTACTTGCTCAATGGGCAGTTGTGCTTTTCTGGATGCTTCGTTCACGGCAGCTTCATTCACTTCGACCGCTCGCCACAATATGATGCTCAATTCGTATTTGGCAAGTGTAGCTTTGATGATTTGCTCCGCCTGCGCGTTTTGGCTGGCATCAATGGGATAGAAAAAATTAGCCACTCCAAATTCCCCGTAGTTCAAGTTTGGATTACCCGTCAGGTGTCGATAAAAATTTTCGGAAATATCAATGTTTATGCCCGCTCCATCTCCAATACCTTCTGAACTCATACCACCACGATGAGGTATTTTGCACAAGGCTTGATCGGCAAGTTGAAGAAGCTCGTGACTGGGTTGGCTACCTTTATGGGTAATGAAACCGACACCGCAACTCGAATGCTCTAAAGCAGGATTGTATAGTAGTCTACTCATTGATATCAGATTAGATTTTTTCTAGCTGGTTTGGGACTAGTTGGCACAGCAGGGGATTAAAAAACTAGCACTTGTTACATTCTGAGTACAAGCCTATTGCTAACATTTGTTATCAATTTATGGGTGATTCTATTTAATCAGGCAAAGGATTTGAACTATAGGATACAAGGAGAATCGTATCCTGTTTGCATAGTGTAAGATGTTATCACTGCGCCTGCCGCAAGATTATGTCAGATTATGCCTTTTCCGCTGCTCTTAAAGATCATTAAGTGCGGCTCATAAAGATGCGTATATAATTAGCAAGGGGAAAGTATAATTTTTGATAATATTACAACGCCAAAGCCTAAGTATTACGTATTTACTAATATTGGCTAGTGATAGCTTAAGTTTTAAAATTGAAATTATAGTTTATGGTATGAATAGTTGATTATTTTTTATACGGTATTTTGAAAAATTTAGATACTAATATTTTGATCTATACATTTCAATTGTACAAATATTTGGAGCGTGATCAGTGAGTTTTTGTCGATGGGAAAGTGCTGTTATGGGCTAGTTATTAGACGATAATTTTATTAGCACCTGACAGTTTTTATCTTGACTCCTTATATTTATTCTCAAAAGTGGAAACGTTTCTAAAATTTGTTGGGTCGTAGACAAAGCATCTTTTAAATCTAATTTTTGGGATGTTCCGAGAGATTATCAAATCACAGAATAATATGCCTATAAATCATATATCCAACAACCTAACAAGCATCGGTACTTTCATATTTGCTTTTGTATTTCCCCATTTTATTTGGGCGCAAGAACACGACTACTACCAATATACAGTCGCCGATGGTTTACCCACCAACTATGTCTATGGCGTCATAGAAGACGACGATGGCTATATCTGGGCATACACCGAAAATGGGATGGCAAAATTTGACGGCTACCAATTTCAGCATTTTTCTACCGAAGATGGACTGCCAGGTAATGATGTCATACAATGCCTAAAAGATAAAGACGGCAGATTGTGGCTAGATATATATGGACTGCAAGCCCCCGCTTATATTAAAGGGGATAGCGTTGTGGTATTTGAAGATAGGAAATATTCCCCTAGTCCTGCCATGCACCTCGTAGATGGGTACATCACTTATAAATTAGAGCATTATTTTTTTCAATACGGAAAAGAGGGTGTGAAGAAAATATCTTATTGGCGTTTTGATTCTTTGCTAATACAAAAATTTCCAGACTATTTCCAAATTGATTCGATTGTTGCACACGAAAATATGACCATCGAAGAACGATCTAGTTTTTACCGTAATAGTAGGAAGACGGTGCGTTTTGGCAAAGATTCTACCTATTTTCTCAATAAGATTGACATGCTGAATGAAGTGTTCTATTCCTATGAGCGTAATGATTTTAACATTTTTTTTATACCTTTAATTGCTCCCGAAAGAGCAGCCAATGAGATGTACTGGCTGGACGGGCAACACTGGTCTTCCTTCTCTTTTCCTGAGCTGTTATTTAGGAATTATAATAATTATCCCACTGAAAAAATTCCTAATGAAGAGGCGTTCTTAATGGCTTTTGATCAAAAAAACTATTACTGGATAAAACCAAAAGCAAAAAGTATCCAAACTTTAGGTTTTGAAGTTTCGGATATGGGGTCAGTTTCTTATGTAGTACCTAAACTATTGGATAGTAGCCTATTTTTCAGCACCAATTTTGGCTTTTTTCAATACGATTACGAAGGAAAGCTCCTGGATAAACTCTCAACTGAGAGTATTAGTCAGCAATACTTCATGCTAAGTTCTTTCAAAGATAGCAAAGGTAATATTTGGATTGGTAGCCGAGAAGCAGGACTGTTCATGATTCCTGCACAAAAACGTAAAACTCGCTTGCTATCTAGTCGCGTATCTGATGATCAAGCTTTTGAACAAATCATTCGTACCGAGCAAGGAGAAATACTAGCTTTTACGGATAATACAGGCATATACTTGGTGCAAGATGATAGCCTTATCAATTTGATACTGCCTGATAGAACTATACGTTTCCGTGCAGCTCAACAAACGTCTATGGGTATTATCATTTCCTCAGGCAAAGGCTTTGTAATGGATAATGATTTGAATATCAAGGCTTTTGAAGAAGTATTTTTGACAAATTTGGAGTCATTAGATCAGAGAACTTTTAGTCGCCAACCTTGCATCGCTTATGATGAAATAAATGAAAAACTTTATGGTGGAAGGGTCCTAATCTACGCCTACGATGTATCCAATCCTAAAAACGTAAAGATGCATACCATAAATATAAATAGCACTCAGCTGCATTTTCATTCTGGTCAAAATACCTTGTATATTGGCAATAACGAGGGCATATATATCCTTGATGACCAACAAGCTGTTCCCTTTTTGGATCGTCTGAAGGATATTTCCGTACTTAGTAGTACTGAAAAACAGCTTTGGATTGGTACAGAAAATAGCGGACTCTGGACTTATGACTTTTGCAGCAAAGCCCTGTATCAGATCAGCAAAGCAGCGTATATTCGTCAAATTCGTCCTTATCAAGAAGGAAGTTGGCTTATTGCTTGCAATGAAGGCATACTTGTAGTAGATAGCTTAAAAGAACAACATCGTTACACGGTAGAGGATGGTTTGTTCAGCAACGAAATCCGTGACGTGAATTATGATGGTGAGCGCTATATTTATGTCGCTAACTCGGAGGGCTTATTACAGTTGGATACTTGGTGGAAAGATGAAGCAAAACTACCGAAAGATGCCTTACAGATCACTCACATATTAGTAAATGAAAAACCTATTAATACGGATACTTTTTTGCAACTAGCGCATCATCAAAATACCTTGGAATTTAAGTATCGATTACTTTCCTTCGAGAGTAACAAGAATATTCAATATCTCAGCAAATTAGAACCCTTGGAGGATGAATGGCGAATCAGTGCAATGCGACATAGTTTTTATCTGTCTTTACCCCCCAATAATTATAAATTTCATCTAAAAGCTCGTGATGCCTATGGTAATGAAATTGAGTTGTCTCCTTTGTCCTTAATCATCCGTCCTGCCTTTTGGCAGACAATTTGGTTTCAGGTCTTATTGATTGTACTTGTCTTGGGGGCTTTGATCGCTTATATCTGGAATTTGCGCTATCAGCAAAAACAAAAAATACTAGCGGAACGGACTCGGTTAGAAAAAGAAAAGCACTTGAACAATTACATAGTAGAAGCCAAGCTTTCTACTTTACGTGCGCAAATGAATCCACACTTTGTGTTCAATGCACTTGCTTCTATACAATACTACATTCAGGATAACAAAAAAGACGTAGCAGAAGAATATCTAGCTAGTTTTGCTGCTCTGATGCGGAAGTATTTGAATAGTTCCAAAACACATTTTATTACTTTAAAAGATGAAATCGAATTACTTCGACTCTACACTGATTTAGAACAAATGCGTTTTGAAGGTCACTTTGAGGTGAACTTTTTCATATCACAAGACTTGCTAGTTAAAGATATTTCCATACCTTCAATGTTAATTCAACCTTATGTAGAAAATGCGATTAAACATGGTCTACATCCTCGAAAAGACCAAGAAGGTGAACTGAATATTCATTTTTCAGAACAAGGTAATACCCTTTATTGCCGAATCGAAGACAACGGCGTTGGAATTAGCAATTCTAGAAAACGCAAAAAAGAAAAATCCCTTGGAAGTGGTCTGTCAATTATTCAAGAAAAGATAGTAACGCTGCGACAATCAGAACTTGCTGATGTAAGTGTAGTTATTGACGATTTAGCAGCGGCTAATGAACGTTTTCCAGGCACAGCAGTAGAAATTGTCATTAAAACCCTTCAGAATGAAAGGATTTAAAGCTATCATCGTAGACGACGAAATTAAGTTACAACAGGTTCTGCAAAACAAACTTAAAGTCCAATGTCCAAGCATTGAAGTCGTAGCAAGCGTCTCAGATGTGGATGCAGCTTATAATGCTATCCATACACACACTCCCGACATCGTTTTTTTAGATATTCATCTGATAGAGGAAACAGGTTTTGATTTATTGAAACGCTTCACACAGCTTCATTTTGAAGTCATTTTTGTGACGGGCTTTAATGACTATGTTTTAGATGCCTTGCAAGTCAGTGCAGTGGATTATGTCTTAAAACCCATCCTCAATAAAAAGCTTATTGCAGCCGTAGATCGTGCTAAGAAAAGGTTGCGGCACAAAGAACGCACCGATTTTTACCGAAACTTAGTACACAATACGCATCATCTAGGTAGACAAAGCACCAAAATTGCCATCCCCAGTGCGGATGCTTACGATTTCATCCAGATCAGTGATATTATCCGCTGCGAAGGCTGGGATAAATACACCCGCATTCACCTCAAAAATGGTAAGGAAATTCTCAGTACTTACTACCTCGGCATCTTTAAAGATATGCTCGCTAGCTATAATTTTTACAGCCCACACAAATCACACCTTATCAACTTGAACTATATCTCACGCTATCTCAAAGAAGGTATTGTGGTTATGGAAGATGCCGCTCAGGTACCTGTTGCTCGCCGTAAGCGGGAGCAATTTGCTAAGAAAGTGCTAGATGGGTTTGTGCTTCGTAGGAATGAGATATAGTTAGAGCAATTTACTCACCGCTTAAAAAACGATGTTCGTTAAAAAACGACCGTTCCTCTATGCTAATTGACCGTTCTTCCATGCAATCCTTTATGTTATTAGTACTTTAGTTATTTTTAGTTTGTAATCTAGTTATTTTTTTATCATTAAAGTAAGTATTATGAAGTATTTATTAGCAACTCGTACCGTAACAACGACAGAATGGGAGGAGATTGGAGTCTAGTGTAATGCTCTTGTAGCATATTGACCAAAAGCATTTTGTCGAAGCGTATCTTACCATTCCAAGTATCTTTTTCTGAAGGGGATGATGCGCTCATTTCTACTCTATCAATCCCCACAATTCCAAAGCCTCGTAGAGGCGAACTGTTGGTAGAAACGTCTAATTTTTCCTTGTCTAAGCTCCGTAGGTGCGAGCTGTAGCATCGTCATAGTACGTACCTATGGCACTTGACAACATTTTTTCTACCTATACATACATCCCTGATAGGACTCTTGGATGTATAAAAATTTGTGGGGGTTGATAGATTTTTTACTGTCAT
Source organism: Bacteroidota bacterium (assembly GCA_038746215.1). Taxonomy (GTDB): domain Bacteria; phylum Bacteroidota; class Bacteroidia; order Chitinophagales; family Saprospiraceae; genus JAAUTG01. The sequence continues at coordinate 9,001 of JBCDKV010000011.1, forward strand.
TAAAGTTTTCCGAAATTGCCGCAGATTCGGGAAAGGCTCAAATAAAGATCATACGTAATGAAACTGCACTTGATTCTATTTTTTCTATTCTTGGGCTATTATCTTTTCAGCCAAAATTTCACAGAAGCTAGCTCCTCCTCTACAATCAGTCCTATTGTACTCGGTGCGATTGCCTTTTCAGATGTGGACAAAGATGGCGATCAAGATGTACTAATCACAGGAATTGATGTTGTGCAAAGAGAAACGACTAAGTTGTATCTAAATGATGGTGAAGGCAGTTTCACAGCAATGACTAATACGCCCTTTGAGCCTGTAGCGGCTGGCTGTGTTGCGTTCGCGGATATAGATAACGATGGCGATCAAGACGTACTGATTACAGGTACGATCAGTACAGATCCAAGGAGAGTGGTTTCGAGACTATACACGAATGATGGCGCAGGTATTTTTACAGTAGTGACCAATACACCCTTTAGAGACTTGACCGTTGGTGAAGTCGCCTTTGCTGATGTAGATGGTGACGGCGATCAAGATGTATTGCTTACGGGTGGAGATAATTCATTAATTCCGCACACAGAACTATATATAAACGATGGGACAGGTAATTTTAAGGAACAGACAGTCACTCCTTTCGAGGATGTATTTAGAAGTGCGCTTGCCTTTGCCGATGTGGATCAGGATGGCGATCAAGACCTACTATTAACTGGACAAAATATTTTTGGTGAATTTATATCAAGACTGTACACGAATGATGGCACGGGTAATTTCACTAATAGCACTGCATCTTTTTTGGGTGCGAGAAATGGTACTACTGTCTTTTCTGATGTGGATAATGATGGCGATCAAGATGTATTGATTGCAGGATGGGATAATGATTTTATTCCACGCACTAGGCTCTACATTAACGATGGAACTGGAAATTTTACCGTAAGATCAGATATCTCCCTTGCAAATATAGTACTCGGAGCGGCTGTTTTTTTCGACATGGACAATGATGGTGATTCTGACTTACTACTTTCTGGATCAAGTGCTACTAATACAAACAATGTATACCTCGACCGAGTAATGAGACTATACGAAAATGACGGGCGTGGCAATTTTGCTGCACGAAATGAGCCTGCTTTTGATAGAGTGGTACTCAGCAAGCTTGCACTGGCGGATATAGACAGTGATGGCGATACAGACATTCTTTCCTTGGGAAGAATTACAAGGAGTACGCCAAGCGTAAAATTGTACATCAATCAGCAGATTATTTCTTCAACAGATGGAACGTATACCGATATACCTTTCGATTTTTCAGTCTTTCCAAATCCAGCACCAGTTGGAGCTGTCAATATAAGTTTTGAAATGAAACAAGCTCAATGGGTCACAATCAGTATTTTCGATTTAAGTGGACGCATCTTATATCAGCAACAACAGTTTTTGAGTGTAGGAAAACAGCATATCTCTATTGAGGGTAGTACCTTGACCAGTGGCAATTATTTCCTTCAACTGACGGGTGGTAATGAGCGTTCCAGTAGTCTTTTCTCAGTAGAATGAGTTTGCGATATTTGTGAGATATGCTCCGATACTTCAAACAAAAATAACATGAGATTTTTGCTAACTTTAGTTATGCTATTTTCTGGTCTGTCTCTACTTCAAGCTAATGCCTTGGATGACATCGAACTTTCTCAAGATAGTTTTTGGCTTTGTGTACAAGATACGAGCCTGACATTTGAAATTGATTTTGGATCAGATTACGATATAGAAAATGCCGAACATTTTCGTTTATATTTTACCAACTTTGACATATTGTACCAATACAAATTTTCTGTTTTTAGAGAGAGCAGCCTAATAGGAAAAATTAAACTCACTCCATTAGCAAGACCTGCCGACGGTATTTATTTTTTTACGCTAACTATAGAAGATGATACCTCCTCCTTTCAGAAAGAGCTATTTTTGGAAGTACTGTCTACACCTCCTAATATCGCCTTGATCTCTCCAATAGATGAACAGATGGAATTGGATGTAGAAAATAGTCGCTTCGAATGGGAAGGAACAGGAAATATAGCGGATTACACATTGATGGTAGCAACGGATGCTACATTAGATTCCGTGGTTTATCAGATCACGACTAGCAATACATTCTTTGGTCTTACGGAAAGTTTATTACCCAATCAAATCTACTATTGGCAAGTCACTGCTAACAATAAATGCGATACTACTGCTTCACCCGTTTTCCAATTTTCGACAGAAAATCTGGTACATACTCAAAATATATTTTCACTAGACTATCAAATATGCCCAAATCCTACGACTGATTGGGTAAAGATTGAATTCGGTTCAGACAATAGCCAACTAGTCCTGTACGGCAGTCATGGACAACTACTAGAACAGCGAAACTTTACAGCCTACACGTCGCTAGATTTAAGTGCCTACCCTAGTGGTGTTTACTGGGTGGAATTGAGGCATTCAACAGTAACGTTTGTAGAAAAGGTATTGAAAAAATGAATGTGCTGCTTATAAGTATTAGATTTGAATGGCTTTGATAATCAATCCTTCATACATTGAATTGTGAAACAGCAATTCCAACCCATCTGTTTAAGAATAGATTTGTTATGCCAGTAAACAAAGGGGTTACAGATATTTCGTACAAAACATGAATGAGTAGATTACTGGACAATTAATTATATCAAAATGATAATTGGAAGGCACTACGAACCTCTAAAAGGCAGATTTCGGAAAATCATCATTCTTTACACCTGTCTATGAAATTTCAACTTGAGACTAAAGTATTGATTTTTATGGCGTAACAGGTCTAATACTTACTTCGGACTCAAATGCTTCAAAGTGTAAATAAAGATAGTGCCATAACCTACTGCTAGCAGTAAGTGAAATAGAATGAAATCCGTCTGCTGGGTTTGGAGTCCGTAGATGACGGCGCCTGTGAAATAGATCGCTAAAATACCTTCAAAAATAGTAGTCCAAGAAACTTTATAGTTGCGGTAGTTGGCTTTTTTGAAGCTGTCGCTAATGCCTTGAATATTGAACTTGGGCGTACGAATGAAAGCAGATTTTTTACCCAAATAGCCCTGAATGACGGCGACGGTATTGTGTAGTGATAAGCCCATCGAAAGGGATAGAAAAACGGGAAAAATCAGTACGAACTTTAGGAGTCTTTTGAAGAAAGATTGCTGTTTAATAGCAGCTTGTACATTGGCCACGTAATAGACCGCCGCAACCGACAGTAGACCAGCTAAGAAATAGCCAAAATAGGCAGTATTTAAACCAATCAAACCCATCACTAGCAAAACAGGTACGCTGAAAACACCAGAAGCGAACACAAAAACGAAAATGGTACTGGACAGCAGATGAATCGTCGTGTGGAATTTTTTGGCAAGTGATAAATCGGATTTCCAAACGGTCGGGAGCATCTTCTTGGCGGTTTCTGCGCCACCTTTCATCCAACGAAATTGCTGTGATTTGAGTCCATTGATGTCCGCAGGTAGCTCTGCTGGCGAATCAAACTTTTCCAAATACACAATCTCCCAACCTTTCAACTGCGCCCGAATGCTCAAATCTAAATCTTCGGTAAGTGTATCGGCTTCCCAGCCACCAGCATCTTCAATCGTTTCGCGTCGCCAAACGCCTGCCGTTCCATTGAACTGGAGCATATAGTTACCCGCTCGTCGTCCTTGTTGTTCCACCGTAAAATGGACATTGAGTTGAATTGCTTGCAGGCGCGTCAAGAGGGAATAGTCTTCGTTCAAGTGTTCCCAACGCGTCTGCACGACTCCGATTTTGTCCTCCTTAAAGTAAGGAATGGTACGTTTTAGAAAGTCCGTACGAGGTAAAAAATCAGCATCAAAAATGGCGATAAATTCCCCCTTTGCAAAGGGCATTGCTTCCTTCAAAGCCCCTGCTTTATAGCCCGTTCTTACACTACGGGTGATTTGCTCAATATTGTAGCCTTTGGCTTGATATTCCAACACTTTTTGCTTGGTAATATTGACCGTCTCATCAGTGGAATCATCCAGAATATGAATCTCGTAGCGGTCTTTAGGATAATCAAACTGCGCAATGCGATCAATGAGGCGTTCTACCACGTACATTTCATTGTAGACTGGCAGTTGAATGGTCACGAACGGATATTCCTTTTGTACTTTTGTAGTCTCTGCGTCTCCTTGCTTTATTTTCCAATGATGTTGCTGATAGTGGTACAATAAATTGAATTGCAGTACGCAGTACACGGTGATATAGGTGAGGGTAATAATATAGATTCCTACGACGATGTAAGCAAAAATCATCATACTAAGATTATTTATAGCAACAAAAAGATAGAGCGGTACGAAGTCTCATTTCACTTAACAAAAAATAGTCTGAGCCAATACAAAAAAATTGAGCAACAAGTATTCGTGTTTCCGTCCACAAAACCCGTTGGGCATACTTGTTGCGCGATTTCAAGTGGCTCTCCCAAATATATCTCAAACATTGCTCAAAACTTCGTACATACCTCAATAAAAGAGTTAAATTAAGGGAAATACTAAGCACATATGGCTCTGAAGTACAAGCGCAAGCTCAAAAAGGAAAAAGGACAAAAACTTTGTTTTTGAAAGCTTAACAAATACGTATTCCCACTTTGATAGCAAGACAAAACGCTTTGAAATACTCTCTTCCACTCATATCAGCTTAAAAATAGTCCATAAAATCTTATAGCCTGCCATAAAAGTACCTTTGACTGTACCAGATACTTTAGACACGCCCACTCTCTTTCGGTATTTGACGGGAATTTCTGTGCAACGTAACTTTTGCTTGGCGGCTTTCACTTGCATCTCTACTGTCCAACCAAAGTTCGTATCTTTCATTTCCAACTCCAATAAACGATCAAAGCGAATGGCTCGAAATGGACCAAGATCGGTGAAGTGATAGTCGTAGATGAGCCGAATAAGATTGGTTGCCAGCCAGTTTCCGAAGATTTGCTGAGGTTGCATAGCACCTGCTTCCAGTTCACCCGAAGCACGTGAACCGATGACCATATCCATGTTCTGCGTTAAAATTGGGCGCACCAACTTGGGTAATTCTTCGGGATAATCAGAATAGTCACCATCCAAAAACACCACAATATCAGGTTGATCTTCGGGGGACTTATTTTTGAGGTGTTCGATGCCTTTCAAGCAAGCATTGCCGTAACCTTTTAAGGGCTGATCCAGCACTTTTGCGCCGTGTGCTGCTGCTACACGAGCGGTATCGTCTGTGCTGGCGTTGTTGCAGACCAAAATTTCTCGAACCCAATCCTTGGGTATTTCATCCAGTACGTAAGCAATGGATTTTTCCTCGTTGTAGGCAGGAATGATGACGTCTATAGTTGCTTTTTCTAACAAATTTTTGTTTTGAATTCAAATGCTAAGTACTTCGTGTTCGTGTAAACCACTAAGGCACGAAGGATTGTAAGGATATTTCAAGATCAGTGGTACTTCATTTGGGATAAAAAAGTACATCTCAATTTTGATCACTTTGTAGAATTGCTGAATTGAAAAACGTTGAATTGATTGTTCCACCTATATGATTAGAAAGCTTTGCTAATGATATAGCACCTTGCTATCAATTCAACAGTTGAACAATTTTACGATTCAACTATTTGCACAGATTTATACCATTTACAGTTTCAGAAGGGTACACCTTTTTTTGAAACTGTGTACCCTTTTGAAATAAAACTGAACTTGTCTTAAACGAATCCAAAGGTAAGACAAATTTGATTGCTCTTAAGTCGGTGGGCGTACATATTGTATAGATTGGCGGTTTGTTTCAATCATCGAATTGGCGCAACGCTGTTTTTAAGTCCGCTACCGCCCAATTTTTTAGTACCGTTGCATCCAAATGATAAAAAGCAAGTGTTCTACTGGTCTTGCTGAGTCGATTGGAAAGTTGGGCTGCCATATCTTGCACATCTTTGGGTTGAATACGTTCCAATCGAATCAAATCTCCAGCATAGAGGTAATGTCCTTTCAAAAAAGTGTTACTTACTACTTTGTAGCGATTGTCTGCAATTTTTCTGAACCTAATTGTGTTCGTCAGTTGGTCTTCACTCAAATTATTGACAATCTTAAATAAGTCGTCATCTCTGAATACCAAGCCCCAATGAAACAAAGCCAACACCACATCCAAGTCGAGGGAATAGTCCTCTAGTGCATCAATATACAGCACAGCGGTAGCGGCTTCGTAAATGCTATTTTCGCTTTCCCAAACGCCAATTTCCCCCGTATTGTAATACATCAACATCCCCCGATCAACTGGTGGAATACCCGTCTGTTCTGGATACTTGATTTGGTGCAAACGTATCGTAGCAGATAGGGTTTGTCTTGGAAAATAAGCTTTGAGTTGGCTCAAAAATTGAAAGTATTGTTCGCGGGTACTTTGCGTCCAATCGCAGTCAATTTGAATTTCTTGAAAAGTATGCGAGTCAGCTAGCTTTTTCAGCTTTTGCTGTACTTGCTCGGCAAATTGTGGAATTTGTTCCGCTGTTATATTTTTGAAAGTTTGGTTGGTGATAAAGACCGTCGGTACGATCTCCATCGCGTTCCAAGCTGCTGCATCCCAAACAATAGAAGCACTAGGCGTTGTCTGTTGGTAAGTGGTGTTCCAGTCTACATCAAAGAATTTTAAATACAGTTTTTGTACCGCAAGACTATCTAAAAATGATTGTTCCAGACTATCCACTTGAAACTTGGTCTTCCAATGGTAGAAAGCCACTTGTTGCTCTGCTTTTTCAGTCTGACAAGCATAGAGTAAAAGAGCAAAGAGTAGTATGCGCAGGATATGGGGCTGAAAATGAAAATTAGAATGAAAATGGGGCTGGTAATTAAATATAAATTCTTTTGTTACCTTTTTAAACATGGAGACTTTTTTATTCATACTCGAAATGCCATACATGAAAGATACTTTTTTAGGGGTGTACGAAGTCTCATTTTTCTTAACATTTTACTTGAAAACAGCCTGAGTAAATACAATAAAATTGAGCAACAAGTATGCTCAGTAAGTTTCTCAGGACGGAAACACAAATTTTAACTTATTTTTTGGGAAAAAATAAGTTGAAATTTGTGTTTCCGTCCATAAAAGTCCTTTAAGCATATTTGTTGCGCGATCTCAGGAGCTTTCTCAGACTTGTTCCGAGTGTTGCTCAAAACTTCGTACACGCCTAATATTTTTTTACAATAAAACAGTGGAAGCCATGAAACAATGAAGCCATGAAGCCATGAACCCCCTCACCCCACATTTTTAAAATCAATCTGTATCGTGTCATCGACTTGAAGTCCGAGCAAACTGGCTGCTTTTCCCATGCTGATAGCAATTTCTAGCTGCTGGTTTTCATTAAAAAGGCAAAGGACTTCGCCGACACCTACTTCATTGTAGTGCGCACTGATGGTAGAGAGAGGATTGTGTCGTTTGAAAAATAATTCGAAGGGACGTCCGTGTCCGACTTCCTCAAATAGGGATTGATGGATGTTGACGATTACATTCTCGTAGTGGTCGATGTGAATGACAGAACCTCTGATTTGGGAGGCGGTAATGACAGGTTTTAGCGTGATTCTTCGCTCAATGGAAGGGGCAAGCTGTCCAATATCAGCTAAGGCATCGCCCGATACGATATGCTTAGCAACGCTGGTGTACAGTTGCCGCAGGTTTTTTTCCTGTCTATCAATTTTGGGAATCTGATAGACATCTTCGCTTAAGTCATCAAACAAAAGGGATAATAAGCCGTTATCAGGAACAACGAAGTATTGTGTTGCTATTTTTGTCAACAAGAGGGAACTTTCCGCCTGAGCGCGATTGTTGACACCAACCAAATGAATTGTATTTGCTGGAAAATGCTCGTAGCTGTTTTTGAGCATGTAAGCAGCTTTCACAATATCGTGCGGTGGGACGTGATGACTGATGTCTACAATTCGGGCATCTGGGATTTGGCTCAAAAGACTGGCTTTCAAAAGCGCAACATAATAGTCTTTTATTCCGTAATCAGTCGTTAATGTAAGGACGGGAGCAAATGAGTTCATATTAATTTAATGCACGGTCTACTAAAAATAGCTACCTTTATGGCAGCAAAAGCAAGTAAGTAACGGTCAAATAATAACTTCCCGATTTATGACGGCATCTTTTGTCCCGCTACTGCGTTGAAAAGCCTCGCCAGCCGAGAGGATTCCTATGTTTTTCGCCTTGTATCAGAACAAAATCTGCTCGGTCAAAATGTGGAACTTATTTTTCGTCCGTTACTAAGATTTGCAAGTAAATAAAACTTAATTCATCAACAAAAATTTTAGGAGTTTCTATTGAGTGAAATTAATCTAACTATCGAAGATGTTGACCTATTGGAGTTGTACGGGGAAAAAAACGTAAAGTTGAACTTGTTGCGAAAAGCATTTCCTGAAGTCAATATTACTTCCCGAGGCAACAGCCTCAAATTGAGTGGCGATAAAAAATATACCCAAAAGGCAAAGAAGCAAGTAGAAATCATGCTGGGCTTACTCAAAAATCACAACGAACTGCCCGTTCAAATGGTGAAAGACTTGCTGGAAGGTGGTAACCCTTTTGATTACAAAATCAGTGGGCGCAATGCCAAAACCTTGGTACATGGCCCAAATGGAAAGGTGATAAAAGCGAAAACCAGAAATCAAAAAAAGCTGATCGAAGCTTCCGAGGACAATGACATCGTTTTTGCGGTGGGGCCAGCGGGAACGGGTAAAACCTATACCGCAGTGGCTTTAGCGGTGCGCGCCTTACGCAATCGTTTGGTGAAAAAAATTATATTGACTCGTCCTGCCGTAGAGGCGGGCGAAAGTCTAGGTTTCCTACCGGGTGATCTGAAGGAAAAAGTTGACCCTTACTTGCGACCGCTCTATGATGCTTTGGATGACATGATTCCTGCCGAAAAGCTCAACCAGTTCATGCAAAATCGAACGATAGAAGTCGCACCGTTGGCTTTTATGCGCGGACGAACGCTGGACAATGCTTTTGTAATTTTGGATGAGGCGCAAAACTGTACAACCATGCAGATCAAGATGTTTCTGACCCGACTCGGACCGTCTGCAAAGTGCATCGTGACAGGTGATCTATCGCAAGTGGATTTGCCTTACAATGTGAAATCAGGGCTACGTCGTGCCATCGACATACTCGATCCGCTGTCTGGTATTGCCGTTGCTCGTCTTTCGAGTGAAGATGTGGTTCGCCACCGCTTGGTGAAGTCTATCATCAATGCGTACGAACAATCTGACGAAGCTTTGCGGCAGAAACGAGCGGCAGAGAAAGCTAAGAAAGAGGAGCAGCAAGAGAAAGAAAAGTAAAGAAGGTGTGTGAAGTAAGTTCGTAGTCTATACACGTTCTTAATCGTTTTTGAGGAGTTTTATTTATCACCTAAATCTGTCCACAAAAATGCAAATTGAAGCTCAAAACGTATCTGAATTCAAACCCCAGAAAGAGAACAAAGGATTAGCTAGTAAAACGGTCAATATTATTCGTACGACACAGCGAAACAATATTGAGTTGACCGCTATTGCCGACAATAAAGCCAATGTATTGCTCACGCTGAATGCACTGATCCTGACGGCTATTATTCCTTATACCTTACGAAATTCGGAGTTGATCTTGGGGACGTATTACTACGTACCCATCATCATTGCGACGGTCACTTGTTTCTTGACGATCTATCAAGCTACACTTGTCCTTATCCCGTCTGATTTCGATCAAAAACGCATCGGTGCAGACCCTGATGCTAGACCAAGTCCATTCTTTTTTGGCAATTTTTACAAAATGCGATCCAGTGAGTACTACGATTATTTAGAGGAAGAATTGAAAAATCCGAATGTCGTAAAAGCACACTTGGCGCAAGATTTATTCTACATTGGTAGACGGCTTGGTATAAAAATGGCGAGAATTAGAACGGCTTTTACGATTTTTCTGATCGGTATTTCGCTTACGCTGCTATCTACATTTGTCGTGTTGATTTTTACGCCTAATTTTTGACTACATTTTTTCTAAAACCGTAGCATACTCTTCAAAAGGAGAATTGCGCACGGCAGCGATTAGGGCATCTTTATTAGAAATCATATCTGTTAATTTGCTAGGCGTCACTTTTTTGAGGTCGCTTTCGGGGCGATTAATCGTTACGCCTAAGTAATCCGCAATTCGCTGCATACTCTGATTGTATTGTTCGGGTCGGCTCAGGTCGTTTTCATAAGTCAGTGAAAGATGTTCGCGACTCCTTACCATTTCCTGCTCAAATTGCTCCAAAATTTTTAGCTCGCTCAAAAAATGAAGATATACATCAGGGTCAAGCTCAAAGCGTTTGGCGATTTTCTGTTTGCTACCCGCTTGGTTGTGCCATTGTCCTCGATAAAAAGCATATATAATGGAAAGTGCTTGTTTGGCTTTGTTGTCTCTGCTGAGGTGTATCAATTGATAGCCTTCCTCTTGTATCAGGCGATCTAGGAACTGATGCTTATCCTTGATGCCAGTCTGTACGTTGAGCAATTGGTAAGACAGCAATTTGAAACCGTAAATATCTTTTTCGGATTGTGCAGCAAAGCTTCTAATCAGTGGAATCGGAAAAGCAAGTCTACGCTTAAGGAGTTCATCGTCGCACTGTAAATCAGGGCTAGAATTGAGTAGGTCGACCAAGAGCGTGCTGCCCGAACGTCCCGAAGTAAAAATGACAAATTTCTGCTTGGGTTGTTCACTTTTGCCAAACGAATGCTGCAAACGCGATTTGAGTTCCAATAAATAACCCAGCCAAAAAGCAGATAATTTATATCGTATAGTTCCTTTTAAATAATTACGCTGAAAGCGTTTGGTGTAAACCGAATTGTTTTGTGCCATAGATTATGGGCTGTTACAGAAAATCAGGGGTGTAAGAGCATGTTTGGAGCACTATTTTCCTATAAACCAACATTTTATGAACCTGACTGCATGAAAAATAAACCCCATATCCAGATATGCAGTTAATTTTTCACCTTGTCAGAACCACAAACTGCTGATTTCTAGTTCAATCTTGCTCCAAACA
>JBCDKV010000012.1:0-18646 GCA_038746215.1 Bacteroidota bacterium
CTGCAAAAACAGTACTGCTAGAACTAATCAAGCCATCCGCACTCAAAATCGCGCCTGTGTTATTATTAAAAGTACCGTCAACTATCGTTTGATTATCACAATTATTGGCGATCACTGTCCCGTCATTGACTAGCACATCGCCGATGTCCATACAATCTTCTCCTGCACCAGCAAGGTTAATGATGCCTGTACTTTCATTTGTAAAAGTAGAACCGCCAGTATTCAGGGCTTCATCCGCCACATTGGTGATGGTAATTTGCCCAGCGTTGCTCCCTGTGATGTCTTCTGTGCCATTATCGCCTATTTGATCTATAGTGACGACTCCTGTACTTCCAATAGTTACTGTTCCTGCAATCACATCTATGCCATCATCATCTACCTCTTCAATCATAACGCTGCCGTCGATGTTTAACTGCGTACTTGGGTTAGTTAAAAAGATGCCATCAATTCCTGTAAATGAAATATCTACGACTGCATTTTCGCCAATATTTAGGACAACTTCATCTTGCAGAATGATACCACGTTCTCCTATATTTGAAATGGTAACTTGACCGTCGATAATGCTCGTATTGGCTTCTTCTAAGTCGATTCCCACACTAGTGTTTGTAATCGTCACTTGTCCTGTTGCACCGATATTCAATGTCCCATCTTCCACATCTATTCCTTCATCTTCGCTATTGCTAAGATTTAATGTACCGTTCACAAAGAGCGTAGAAAGCGCATTGTCTAATAGCATACTTTGATCTTCATTTCCTGCTACAGTTAGTGTGCCGCCATCGTCTATGGTCAAGCTGATTTCATCTAAAAGAGCAATGAAACTCGCCACCGCATTCGTTCCATTTTTGATGACAGGCTCGTTAGGGACAGTTCCCAAAATTTGAACCAAAGAAGTAGCAGTTGGAACCGTTCCCAAGCTCCAGTTTTGAGCATCGCTCCAGTCATCGCTTTCGCTTCCATCCCAAGTATTGAAAACGTTGACTGAAGTTGTAATATCGCCTGTGATAGCACTTGCCACATTTGGTGCTACTCGGATGAGATAGGTCGTATCGGCAGTCAGTGGAACGCGTACATCTTCTCCAAATCCATCTCCATTATCACCATCGAAGCAAAAGACTTCCGTCAATGGATGTGAAGTGCCTGTGTAAATGCCCAATCGAATATCGTCAGAACTATCGTTTGCGGTACTTCCAATCACTTCTGACTTGATGATATAATCTGTTGAAATTGTAGGTGTGAATTCATACCACCAAGAAGCGATTGAGCTTTCGCAGATCAATTCATCGGTCTCAAAAGTGGCTGCTTGTGCTTCGGCAGCGGTTACTACATGAGCATTCGGGAATATGCTGTTGCTTAAAACAATTGCATTAGCCAAACTATCATTGGCAGGTTGTGCGAATGTAATATTGGCAAAAAAGAGGAGAGGGAGTACATGAAATAGTGTGCTTAATTTTTTCATATTTTATTAATTCTAAAAGTGATACTGGTAATGATGAAGAGGCATTGAGGCTTTTGAATATCGAATATCGAACAAGGAATATTGAATGTCGAATTAGGTACACGTCCTACTTGGAAAACTTCGTTATTCCTTGTTCGACATTCAGTATTCGTTATTTTCTTACTCTGCTTTTATAATAAAATTGATGGTGTAAAAAGGTGGCATATTATTATGAGCTTGATTGCCACCCGTCGAGCTTGTAGTTTCCGTTTTTCCTGAAAGATCCAAATCTGTTACATTATTACCACTTCCTCCTTTACTTCGCTCGCCATAAGTAATATTGTGTGAATGTGAGGGCATTTCATCGATCGTCAGCGTATGCGTCTCCGCTCCAGCTTGATCGCCAATATTGCGTCGAGTCAGTCCTGATAAATTCTGTGAATCGCTATTGCTGTATTGTCCCAGAGGAAAGCGACCTCTGAAATCGGGTAGCGTATTACTGCCAAGTACTGCATTTAGCTCAGAATAGGTAGAAGTGTTGAAAGTAGAGCCGTCGCAGATCAGCCAGCCAGTAGGCGGCGTTTCGGTTGCCCACATTTGAATCGTACCAACGGGGACTTGATTGGGCAAATTGGTCAAGGCTGAGCCATCACCTGAAAAAGCATTAGCAATGATTGTTCCACCGTTGGAAATGTTATTATTAGATAAGTTTAGGGTTTGCGTAGCGATATGATTACCAAGGTCATCGCCTGTATTAGTCAGATTTGTACCATCGCCTGAAAAAGAATTGGCAGTAATCGTTCCACCATTTGAAATGTTGTTATTTGATAAGTTGAGGGTTTGTGTAGCGGTGTGGTTGCCGAGGTCGTCACCTGTATTGGTCAAATTTGTACCATCGCCTGAAAAAGAAGTGGCAGTGACTATTCCATTGACTTCTAAGGCGGAATTAGGAGAAGCAGTCCCAATTCCTACTTGTCGATTGGTGTAAGTGGTGGCATCATTGTTTTCTATCCAAGAAGGCGAAGCAGATAATAAGTCGCCAGTGACGGGATCGATAACTAAATCTTGATCGCAAAAGAGCTGAATTACTTGTAAGCCAGCGGAAGCTTCATCTCCAACGTAGGCATAGTTTCCAGCCAATGTTCCTGTGGTTGGTGCTGCACCAATATCCTCACTTCCCACTTCTGTGGGATTAGTTGGGTCGCTTACATCCAGCACAAATAGCTTTTCATTGCCGAGTTCTGCGATACACACATAATCGCCTACCACATCCACGGAAACAGGTGTGCGTCCAATACCTTCAGTTCCGACTATCTCAGGATTCGTCTTGACACTAATATCTATCACTTTTAGATCATCACTATCGCTATCTACTACGTAGGCGTAATCCCCAGCGACTGCTATGGCTACAGGATTTCGACCAATGCCTTCGCTTCCTACGACTGTTGGACTCGTTTTATCACTAATATCTATTACTTTTAGATCATCACTACCTTTATCTACTACATAAGCGTAGTCGCCAAGCACCGCAATTGCACTAGGATTGTCGCCAATCGGTTCACTTCCTACTTGGATGGGATTCATTTTATCGCTTACATCCACCACTTTTAGATCATCGCTATCATTATCTACGACAAAGGCATAGTCATTAGCGACGGCAACAGCTTGCGGAGATGCTCCGATGTCTTCAAATCCAATTTCAGTAGGATTTGCTTTATCACTCACATCTATCACTTTCAATTGATCACTATCCGCTTCCACCACATAGGCATAATTACCTTCCACTGCCACACCATTAGCATCGCTTCCAACGACTAGCCGTCCAATCTGCATTGGATTGCTTTTATCTCGCACATCCATTATTCTTAGATCATTGGAGTTTAGATCTGTTACATAAACATAATCACCATCCGCAGCCATGGAAACAGGAAAGCCACCCAAAGCGGTACTGCCCACTAATTCTAAGCACTGCAAATCAAAATCTGAATAATCAATGCCTAAAGCGTCACCGTTCAGTGTTGTCCAATTGGTGTTGCCATTACCATCTGTTCTTAAGTATTGATTGGCGATGCCATCACTTTTTGGGAAGGAATAATTTCCATTGATATTCAAAGTGCCATTGATGCGAAGTCGATCCGTATCAAATGCGCCAAAAATCAAGGCTTCGGTAGAATCTGCATCGGTCGGTTCGATGTATAATTTACAGCTGCTTGTATCGTATCTTCCAGCTTCATTTCCGATGTAAATGCTATAGCTACCTTCGGCATCGTTTCCTGCCCGATTGCCAATCGAAGTATTGTAGCTGCCATTTTCCAAAGCGTTCAATGAACTTTGTCCAATGGCGGTATTTCCTTCTCCAGTCGCGTTATTTATCAACGAAACATAACCAAAAGCGGTATTATTTCTTCCCGTCGTATTGTTGCCCAATGAAAAATAGCCAACGCCTGTGTTTTCTCGACCGCTCGTATTACTCCCCAAGCTGTAGTAGCCTACTCCGACATTAGACTGACCTTCTGTGTTACCATTCAGTGAAAAATAGCCGATGCCAGTATTGCCAAAGCCTTCTGTATTGTTTTCTAATGCTCGAAACCCAATGCCTACATTTGAGCCACCGTCTGTATTGTTTTTAAGCACTTTTGTTCCAATGCCAACACTATTACGATCAATCGTATAATTATCTGAACTGCCTGCCTCTTCTCCTATATAAACAGAACCAAACGTATTCAAAACTTCAACACGACCACTATCCAGTTTGAAGTATTCTGTCCCGCCCAAATCAATGCGAATTACATCTTCATCTGCGCTTTCTTCCACTTGAATTTTAGTGTCGTTATCTGTATCTGCTAATAGTGTCACTGAATTACTGAGTAGTTCCAGCCAACCCATTCCGTTGAAGTAGTAAAAAGCCCGTGCAGTCGAGTCATACACCATTAAGCCAATGGCAGGATCTGCAATATTCTGTCGTTCGGAAGTAGAAAGACGTGGGATGAGAATACCTCTGCCGGTACTCCTGATGTCGAGCATGGCGGAAGAATCGGGAGCGTTGCCATTTTCGTTGATAGCGACTTGTGCGTTAGCAGTAAATGAAATCCCGATAGCTATCGGGAGAATAATTAAAAAAGATAGGGTGCATTTTGTTATGTTTTTCATGTTTGCTGTGATTGCTTTGATTTGTAATTTCTTCTTTCTAGCTTTTTGGTGAAGCATAAAAGAGTAGCTCGAAGCGACACCATCGTGGGAAACGACAGCGGCGCATATTTTTATGTTTGCAGGATTATTTAAATCAATTGATTAGTTTTGCTATTACTGTAAATGTAGTACATAGCCTTGCCATTGCACTTTTTTTGAGTGTGGCAAAACGTGGCAAAAGTGTTTCGAGGTAGTTGTTTGCAGTAAATACCTCTGCCCAATCATTTAGGCTATTTACTCGTTTAAATTACTTACAATGAACATTTTACACAAGTTTATTGCTCAAATTATAGGCTGCTGGACACTTTTAATTGCAATAGAAGAAAGGAAAACGTGTAAAATAAAAAGCTGATATTAGAAGAACAATGTAATCAGTATCTACTCCTTCAAATCCGTAGCTAAAATAGTCCGCAGCTAACTCGTTCAGTTACTGATTTTATTTAGCTACGGATGTTGATTCATACTACTCGCTTGGCTGATGATCTAAAAGAGCTTATAGAACTACGCATACTACTTTTTTTGGCATTTCATTTTGCATTTTGACTGGTGGTGTACTCAAAATTAATAGGAATAGGTTCTTAAATAATCAATCCATATCAAGTTTACGCATTTTCATGCTATCGCAGCGCATAGGAATCTGCTCGCTGCCATGCAGTCGGTCAATTAAAATATTCCTAGAAGAGACATCTAGTTTTCGGTAAGTTTTCTTGATTGACAAAAAAGTATTTTAAGCTTTTTTATCGTTTCCACCGCTGGTGTCTGCTGAAATTTCTACTCACTCCTCAAACTCTCCACTGGATTCGCCAAAGCCGCCTTTACACTTTGCACACTTACCGTTAATAACGCAATCAAAATCGCTGCTGCGCCTGCCACTGCAAATATCCACCATTGTATATCCATTCGATAGGCAAAGCTTTGTAGCCAATTATTCATAGAGTACCAAGCAATTGGTGTGGCGAGTAGTGTGGCAAAGAGGACTAATTTTAGGAAATGTTGCGCTAAGAGTTGGACAATATCTAGCACGGACGCCCCTAATACTTTACGAGTGCCGATTTCCTTGGTTCTTTGCTGTACGCTGAACAAAGTGAGTCCAAAAAGCCCTAAATTCGCAATGAGTAAAGCAAAAATCGTGAAGAGTCCGAGGGTTTGTCCAAACTGTGTTTCGGTTGCATATTGCTGGTTATAGTCCTCGTCCAAAAAAGTGTAGCTCAATGGTCTTTGAGGCGCTAAGGTTTTCCACTTTTGTTCTATGGCAGAAATGGTGGCTTGTAGATTCGCGGTTTCTAATTGTAAGGAAAATACGTTCGTCCCAAAAGGGAAAATACGCATGGCAAGCGGCTGAATGGCAGTTTGTAGCGACTCGTAATGAAAGTCCTGAAACACGCCGACCACTTCTGCGATCTTGGGATACATCAATACTTTCATGCCTAGTACTTTATTTGGATCATTGAATCCGAGACTCTTTACAGTAGCTTCGCTGATGAGTATCGTTTCTTCGCTATCAGCGAGGTAGTCCTTAGAAAAAGCTCTGCCTGCGAGCATCTCAATATTGTATTGGGGCAAGAAATTATGATCCACGATGTAGAGCGGCACCTCTGTCCTCAAAGTATCTCCAGTGGGACTCAAAAAACGCATCGACCAACCGCCAGGTTTATCTCGACCAGGAACACCCGAAGAAGCGGTGATTTGATTGACGCTTGGAATGTTGAGCAATTCCTGCTGTATAATGGCTTTCTTTTCTTGTACATTTTGATCACCATCAAAGTCGATTACCAAAGTTTGGACGGGATCGAAACCAAGTTTGGCGTTTTGCATGAATTGTAGCTGGCGATATACAATAAAGCTGGATACCATCAAGATGATAGAAATGGAAAATTGCAAGACGATTAGGCTCTTATTGATGCCAAAATTACCAGTGCTGTATGCTGCTTTCTCTTTGAGGACTTTTGTGGTAGAATAATTGGCGAGTACACTGGATGGATAAATACCTGCCAAAAAACTCATACTCAAATAAAGTCCTAGCACGACCAAAACATGAGGCAGCGTATATAAATTTTGACTCAAATCACTCCCTACCAAGTCATTGACGAAAGGCAAAGCGATCAACACCAAAGCCAGAGCAATTGCCATAGCCAAAGCCGTAATGAAAAAAGATTCGCCAAGGAATTGAAAAAACAGTTGTCGAGGTTTTGCACCTAGCACTTTTTTAATGCCGACCTCTAAAACTCGCCTCGTAGATTGAGCAGTGGATAAGTTGACGTAATTAACGCCTGCAATGAGCAGCACGAATAGCGCGATCAAGGACAAAATGTAAGTATTGGTGGCATTACCCGTTTTTCCGATCTGGTTCTCGCGGTCGGAATGTAGGTAAATATCGGTCAAAGCTTCTAGAGCATAGCGATGAATGGTTTCGTCATTGGGTTCATCGTGTCGCTCATCAAAAGCAATCAACTTATCTTGCAATTGTGCTGCTTCGTAGTTTTCGGGCAATAGCAAATAGGTATAGCCTTGATCGGAGTACCAATTGTTGAACAACCAATCGTAGCCAGAGCCTTTTTGCTTGGCATTCTGCATGGAAATGAGAAAATCAAAAGTAAAATGGGCGTTTTCGGGGACATCTTCCACGACACCTTTTACCGTCAGCAAGCGACCGTCCGCAATCAGCGTCTCGCCAATAGGACTGAGGTTGCCAAAGTACTTTTCAGCAGTCGATTTGGTCAATACTAGGCTGTTGATGCTCGAAAGGGAGGTCGAAGGTTCTCCTGTTAGAAACTCAAAATCAAATAATTCAAAGAAATTCGCGTCGGCAAAAAGCACCTTACTTTCCTGAAAAACCAGCTCCTCTTTTTTGAAGAGCATCTCCGTTGGTATGACTCGAACGGCAGCTTCTATTTCTGGAAAATCCTCCAAGAGTGCAGGCGCAACGGGCAACGCAGAAGAAGCATTACGCATATTCGCTTTAGGCGTTTGTTTATCATCTGCTAAACGATAAATACGGTCCGCTTTTTCGTGGAAACGGTCGTAGCTCCATTCTTGCTCCAAATAAAGCATCATCAGCAAAAAAGCAGCCAAGCTAATCGCCAAACCAATGATGTTAACGATGCTAAAAACCTTGTTTTTAGTGATTGCTCGGACGGTTCTTTTTATAGCACTTTGCATAGTTGTCTTTTTATTCTTTTCGTAAACTTACCACTGATATTATTTGTATTGATTCATAGTAAATCTATTCATACTTATGCTGACCACTTCCGCAACTACTGAAATTGTTAACTTCATAGCAGAAGAAAATCCTGATCGCGTGTTGGCTTTCAAAGCTTCTCCATCTACAAAAAAAAGGGTTTTTGAACTCATTGAACGCTCAAAAAATGGTCACCTAAATGAAAAGGATCAAGCAGAACTTGACCACTATTTCCTTTTAGAACACCTGATGCGACTCGCCAAAATTAGAGCCTATCAAATTCTCAATACATGAGTCGTTATATTTCTAAAAAAGATAGAAAATTCGTAGCAAAAAGAGCAAATAATTGTTGCGAATACTGCTTAATGCCAGAAGCTTTTCCTTGATAGGTTTTGAGATAGATCACATCATTGCTATAAAGCACGGTGGTTCTAATGACATAGATAATCTCGCCTTTGCATGTGCCATTTGTAATTATCGAAAAGGCACAGATATTGGAACGATTCTACTTCCTGATCCTCAATACATTCGATTTTTTAATCCACGAATAGATCAATGGGAAGCTCACTTCGAACTTTCGGGTTATTCTATTAATGCCAAATCTTCCATCGGAGAAGGAACGATTAAAATATTTCAACTTAATGAACTTCGTCGTATCGAAGAACGCGAATTATTGATCCTAGCAGGACTTTTTCCACATCGGTAAACTATTCATTCTTAAGACTTTCTATCGGATTCACCAAAGCTGCTTTCACCGACTGAAAACTCACCGTCAACAAAGCAATACTAATTATAGCAAGACCAATGACTGCAAAGAGCCACCAAGACAAATTCGTCTTGTAAGCGAACTGTGCCAGCCATTCATTAGAAAAATACCAAGCAATCGGAAAACCAATCAACATACTAATGCCAATCAGCAGCATGAATTCCTTTGAGAGCAGTTCCAAAATGGAAGCAACAGACGCACCCAACACCTTTCGTATACTGATTTCTTTGCGTTTGCGTTCGGCGAGAAAAAGTGCTAGACCAAACAAGCCTAAGCAAGAAATCAAAAGGGCAAAACCTGCGAAAAGTTGAGCAAGACTCGCCACTTTTTGCTCCGAAGTATAGAGTTGATTGTAGCGTTGGTCAATGAACTCGTAGTTGAAAGCGATATTGGGATTGAATTTTTGATACAGACTTTCCAAGCCTGCCAATGCTTCTTTTTCACGCCCTTCTTCTAGGCGAGCAACTAGCATCGGAGAAGCATCGCGCATGAATCGAAAAATGACAGGTTGAATGGGTTCGTGCAAGGATTGAAAATGGAAATCTTCTACCACACCTACTATTTCTAAATCTACTTGACCCCAAAGCTGAATGCGTTTTCCAATTGGGTTCTCCAAACCAATGGCTTCGACTGCAGACTCGTTGAGTATAGTTTTGTGTCGCTCGTCGCTGTATTCATTAGAAAAAGTGCGCCCTGCTTTCAATTTTATGCCAGTGGTTTCTGGCAGATCGTAATAAGAAGCATAGAGATAGAAGTACTGATCGAGTTCGGGGTCTTTGCCTTCCCAATTTACTTCCATCGTTCGGTTTCGATGATTGATGGGCGTATGTCCACTGGAAACATTTTCTACGCCAACGATATTTTTGGCTTCTGCGACGAAGGTATTGATGCGCTCTCGATCTTCGAGGACGAGCAGAAACTCAATCAAATCATCTTTTTCGTAGCCCAAATTCTTACTCTGAACGTACTGAATTTGCTGATAAACGACTACAACACCAACCATCAAAACGATTGCAATTGCAAATTGAAGAACAACCAATACTCGTCGAATGCTTGCTGTGCTTTTGTCAGAATTGGAGATGCCTTTTAGAATTTTTAAGGGCTGAAAAGACGAGATGTAAAACGCGGGATAGCTTCCTGCCAACAGACCAATAATTGCGGTCAATCCCAGCAAAGCTAGCAGGGATATGGGACTGATATTTAGCGTAATTGCTTTTTCTGTGAGGTTGTTAAAGGCAGGCAAAACCAACCAAACGATACTTATCGCAACTACCGAAGAAAGCGCAGCCATGGATAAAGATTCAGACAAATACTGCAAAATGAGATGTCCACGCTTTGATCCCAAGGTCTTTTTGACGCCTACTTCTTTGAATCGTCGAGCGGCTTGTGCAGTCGCTAAATTCATAAAATTAATGCACGCAATGAGTAGCAAAAAGATACCGATAATGCCAAATAGTCGCACATATTCAATGCGACCGCCTACGACTTGCCCATTCTCGTATTTGCCGTACAAATAAGCATCGGAAAAAGGACGCAAAAAGGCGGTGAAATCTACTGCTTCATCAAAATTGCTGCTTGCTAATTGGTTGATTTTTTCGCTAACTGCTTCGGGATTGGCGTTTTCATTGAGCGTCATCATCGTATAGAAACTCACACTATTCCAGCTATCTCGATTGGGCTGGAAATCAATTAGCTTTTGGTAGGACATCAAACAATCAAATTGCAACGTAGACTGAGCAGGTGGATTTTCAAAAATACCAGAAACAACCATATTGTCTTCTCCTTCCAGTTTCGCTACCTTACCGATTACGTCTTTGGTGCTGCCAAACCAATTCATCGCCGTCCGTTCCGAGATGACGACCGCATTGCTTTGCTGCAAAACTTCCTCCGATTTTCCTTCCAATAATTTAAAGTCAAAAACATCAAAAAAAGAGTCACCTACGTAGAAACCTGTGGTATTGAAGCTTTCCGTGCCTACCTGAAAATTAAAACTGGTAAAAGCAGGAGAGATATTGGTGGCGGCTTCCACTTCTGGAATTTGTGCCATCAATTCCGCTGCCATCGGTCCTTGCGTGTATTCACTAGTCGAGTTCGTTTCGCCATAATCCCAGAACAATAGGACTTGATAAAGCTGCTCGTCGTTTGAGTGAAATTTGTCTATTTGCAATTCGTCTCTTATCCAAAGACCAATGAGCAAAGCCCCAACCAATCCAGCAGTAAGACTAATCAGATTGATGGCAGACACGCTTTTGTGCCGCCAAATATTTCGGAAGGCAATGGTCAGAAAATGTTTTAGCATGATGATTTCTTTTTATTCGTTTCTGCACATTCAATGTCAGATTAGCTATTAGGGCTGTACGAAGACTCAGTTTTGTTAACATTTTACTTGAAAATAGCCTAAGTCAATGCAAGATAACTGAGCAACAAGTATGCTCATCAATTCTCTTCGGGCGGAAACACAAATTTCAACTTATTTTTTGGAGAAATATAAGTGGAAATTTGTGTTTCCGTCCATAAAACCCTTTGAGCATACTTGTTGCGCGATCTCAGGCGCTTTACTAAAATTTTTCTTAGGCATTACCAAAAACTTTGTACAACCCTAATTAACTATGATAGCTAGAATGGTTTGATCGCTTACAGTCGAGTAAAAGATACGATTTCTAGATAATCCCCAAAATTCGTACCAACTGATGTAACGATCTGATTATCAGTGTTAAAAAGTGAGTAATAGAAAAGCAGATGTATAATTTTGAACAAGGAGTGTGCGGATTTGGGCAGCAGCCAAATTTTTGGATAAGAATGTTTAGCACAGATTAAATTCTACGATTAATTTATAATCGCCTTTTTTTTAGTTGCTTCATTTTGCTTAATGATGCGAATAACGGGTAAAATACTCCATTTTGTGGCAGTGATAGTTTTACTAGACTTTCAAGACTTAGTAAAGCGTTTGAGATCGCGCAACAAGTATGCTCAATTTGCGGATATTGACCTGAACCATATCTGAGTCAAATGTCAAGAAAAATGAGATTTGTACAGTCGTTATTCGCATTAATAATTGAATGGTAATAGCGGTCTCGGCAATCATTGGGACTCATTGATCCAACTTATCTGAATGCTAATTGTAGAAAAGTACCCAGTCTATTCCGACAAGACTTCGAAGTGGGCGTTTATCGGGATAAGCGACTGCTCGGAGAATTTCCGCTCAACTGTATCTACCGAAAAGCATAATCTAATAACCAAACAATTGATTTAGGACAGACACAATTCAATGAACATTCTCTTTACTAATTCATTATCACTAACAATGCGAATAACTGGTAATCGGTTTTTCTGTCCGAAGAGAATTACTAAGCATACTTGTTGCTCAATTTGAGGATATTGATCTGAACTACATCTGAGTTAAAGGTCTAGAAAAATAAGAGCTGTACAGTCGTTATCTGCATTAACAACTAACCACTAATCATATAGATCATCATGTTAATCATACAGGACAAATTCGTTAGTTTGGACATTGTAGAAGAACAATTTCTTTGCAATTTGAATGCGTGCAAAGGGGCATGTTGCTGGGAAGGAGATGCGGGTGCACCCTTAGAAGAAGAAGAATTAGAAATCTTAGATCAAATCCACGAACAGGTGCGTCCTTTTTTGAGTCTAGCAGGTGTGGAAGCTATTGAACGGGAAGGTGCTTACGTTTACTATCAAGATATGGTAGCTTATGGTACTAATTTGCTAGAAAACGGGGCTTGTGTATACATGACTTACGATGCGCTGGGCTTCGCTAAATGTGGTATTGAACAAGCTTACCGAGCCGGAAAGATTGACTATTATAAACCCATTTCCTGTCATCTTTACCCCATTCGAGTCACCACAAACGAAGCACTCAATTTTGAAGCCCTTAATTATGATCGCTGGGATATTTGCTCGGCAGCTTGCGAAAATGGACAAAAAGCCAAATTACCGATCTATCAATTTGTGAAACCAGCGATTGTCCGAAAATATGGAGCAGATTTTTACGAAGAATTAGAAGCCGCCGCAGAACATTACGGAAAATAAATTGTGTATGTTATTGGGAAACGTAGCACTGACAAGAAAAACATACCAAAAACACTTACTTCGTAAAACATTGTTAATCATTTAATTGCGTTTAATTTGAAGTTTTTAACACTAAAAAACCTCCTGAAACTGAATATTAATGCGTCCGATTTCGTAGAAATAGTGTTACCTTGCAAAACCACACTATGCATTCTTCCCAGTGCTTTACTTACTTTTCCTCTTCGAATAAAGACACTTGATAAGATCATTTCATCAGCTCTGAAATAAAATCAGATGAAGTGATCTGCAATGATCGGTTACAAATGAAGTCAGTCTTCAATTTATGCTTACTTTTAATGGGTTCACTATTGATGTCCACCAATAGCGAAGCACAAACACCTGTCATTGATTGGGAAAAAACACTCGGTGGTAGCAGTTGGGAAGAACTACATGCCCTCATTCCCTGCCCAGACGGCGGCATTCTAGTCGCTGCCATTACGCAGTCCAACAACGACGGTGATGTGATTGCTCCCAAGATGGGCAATTGGGATTATTGGCTTATCAAATTAGATATTACTGGTCAGCAAGTTTGGCAAAAAAGATACGGTGGCAATCGGGAAGATCGTATTTGGGTTGGTATGGCTACCAAAGACGGTGGCTTCATCATCGGTGGAGAATCACGCTCGGATGCTGGTGGCGATAAAAGCGAACCCAATAAAGGCGATTGGGATTTTTGGATGATTAAATTGGACGGCGATGGCAATCTGGAGTGGGACAAAACCATAGGGGGAAGCGGCTGGGACGCTATTCGTGGCGGTATCGTAGAAACGGATGATGGCGGCTACTTGATCGCGGGTGTTTCTGATTCCCCTATCAGCGGCGACAAAACCGAAGATAGTCGAGGGGATTGGGATTACTGGATTGTTAAGACGGATGCTGTTGGCAATGTGCAATGGGATAAAACCTACGGTGGTGCTCAAAGAGAACTCTTACAGGCAATCTGGCCATTAGAAGATGGTAGCTTTTTGCTAGGTGGGGAATCACGCTCGGATGTCAGTGGCGATAAAGACGATTTTTTACGTGGCTTGAATGATTATTGGGTCGTTCGGGTAGATGCTAATGGCGGGATGATGTGGCAAAAAACCATCGGTGGAAATTTTGACGAAGCTATTTTTGATATTACCCAAATTGGCGAAACGATTTATTTGGCAGGGTTTTCGGGTTCTTGGGAAGGTTTTGAAAAGACCGTGCCTTCCTACGGTAGCATTGATTATTGGGTGGTGGCCATTGATGAAACGGGCGAAATTCTGTGGAATAAAGTCTACGGTGGCGATGGTCCCGATAATGCTTATGACATCAGGGTCAATCCAGTCGGGAATCTAGTATTAGCAGGTATTTCTAGTTCTGGTGTCAGTGGTTCAAAAACCGCTAGTTCGGAAGGAGCAGTCGATTATTGGGTGGTCTATCTTTCGCCCGAAGGCGAACAGCTCTGGGACGAATCTTACGGCGCAAATCTCAGGGATGCTTTAACAGAAATGGAAATTACTGAAGATGGTAGTATTGTGATGGCAGGACATACCGAATCGCCTGCTAGTGGTGATAAAACCGAAGAATCCAGAGGCGTGAATGACGTATGGGTCGTTAAAACTTCTTGTAGCCTTGGGGCAAATATTGAGCCGAGTATCCAAGCAGCTTGTTTCGGTGAACCAACCCAAATTGCCGCAAATTTTACAGCTTGCATAGGTTGTGATTACCAATGGAGCAACGGAACACGTGATAGTATTTTCATCGTACCCAAAATTAATGATACTGTCACTTACACCGTTAGGGCTAGCAACTTCAATGGCTGTATTAATTACGATACGATTACCGTTTTTAACTCTTTTCCCGAAAGCGTCGAATTCGATCTCTTTCCCGAAGATTGTGGCTATGAAATTGAAGTGGGCGAAATAATTGGCGGAACGCCTCCCTACACCACTTTCCTCTATGCAGATAGCTTTGTATTGCAAAACACCTTTGAAACTTTGACGCCTGGCGATACCTTCCGATTGGCGATTCAAGATACCTACGGCTGCCCATTGGATACTTTCTTTCAGGCAGGTGAGCCTTTAGATGTATTGAGTGTCAATTTAGGAGAGGAAGCCATCGTTAAATTAGGTGATAGCCTCAAAATACAAGCGATTACCAATCGACCCGTGGTAGCCGTAAACTGGACAAATTTGCCACCCGATGGTTGTACGGACTGCCTAGAACGGACGATCTTACCTTTTGAAAAAAATACGATACAAGTCGAGGTCATTGATGCTTTAGGATGTATAGCTTACGACCAATTGGACTACTTCATTGATCGAACTTATGATATGTTCATCCCCAACGCTTTCTCGCCCGACGATGATGGGAAAAACGATACTTTTATTTTGTATGGCGGCACAAAAGTGAGTCAAGTCAAATCCTTACGTATTTTTGATCGCTGGGGACGTATGCTTTTCGAGCGTGAAAACTTCTTTCCGAACACACCTGCCGATGGTTGGAATGGCTATTTCAACAACCTGCTTTCCCCTGCTGCCATCTATATTTACATTGCACAAGTAGAGTACGTGGATGGACACGTAGAAATTTTTAAGGGCGACGTTGCTTTGTTACGTTGATATGAGACAGGAGAATTATCGCCTCGATAAAAATATTCGCCAAGTCAGCAGCAGCAAGACAAGCAGACTAATTGCTCCACCAATTGTTATCATCAAATCCGTACTCAACGTCAGTGCAAAGGCACTAATCAATGCTTTCAAGATATTGTAGATGCCTAAAAAGCAACTCACGCCAACAATTAGGAGCATCAATACATTCGATACGATAGAATTGGTGTAGCCGTCGGGTAGCAAGCTACGATCATTCACAATCAGCAGTAGGAAAATAGCTACGATGGGGAGCAGAACTCCGTTGATGGCTTGTGCTAGGATGATAGCAGGAACGGGTTTAATGTCTAACAAAGAAAAAACTAAACCAATCAACAAAACCCCAAAGCTGACCAAGCGAAAGGCTTTGGATTTAGTATCCCAATTGTTATCGGCTGTTTGGAAGAGCGATTGGGCGGTAATTGCAGTGGCGAGTGGTGCAGTAATCGCAGAACTTAGCCCCGCTGCGCACAGCCCGAAAGCAAAGAAAGCAGATGACCAAGCACCTGTCTTTTCCGCCAGTGTACCAGCAAGCGCATCAAAAGAAAACGCTGTCGTTATTTGTGTGCCAACCACCAAAATGGACATCGAAATGAAACCACCTAGTAGTATGGCAATGCTGATGCCCCATCGCATTTCTGCAATATCTTGTCCTTTACTAATGCCAGAGGCTAGAAAGAGATTATAGGGAACTATAGTTGTTCCGATTAAACTGATAATCAGTAAAGTAGCGTCTCCTGGAACGCTCGGTAGCAAACTGGCTTCCAAAACTTGATAAAAACTGTTATCGGTCTGAAAAGCGGTGTAGACGAAGAAAATACCCATCAAAGCAACAATCATACCTAAAATTCGAGCCATCCACTGTATGCTACCGATCCACAGTACGATGCCACAAAGCAAAGCAATCCCCAGTGCCATCAACTTAGGATGCCAATCCACTAGTAATTGTAGGCCAGCAACTGCGCCCAGCAAATTGCCCGTTTGATAAGCAGCACAACCAAAAGCTACCGCAAAAAATACCAATAGTTTGATGCCTTCGCTATTACCAGACTGGTATTTGAGCGATAAAATATGACCCAAACTTTTATCGGAGGCAATGGTGATACGAGCAGCGGCTTCTTGCAAAATAATGGTTGCTAGTGTAGAAAACAGCAATGCCCAAAGCAATGCCAAACCAAAATTTGCGCCTGCTTTGGAGGCAGTCGTTACCGTACCTGGTCCAATGAAGGCCGCAGAGACCAACGACCAGAATAGCACACTGCTGATTCGACCTTTGAAAGAGATTTTTTTGCCCAAAACTAGCTTTGTATTTTGTTTTAGGAATTAGGGTTGTGCGAAGTTTTTGGTAATGCCTGAGAAAAATTTTAGTAAAGCGCTTGAGATCGCGCAACAAGTATCCTCAAAGGTTTTTTATGGACGGAAACACAAATTTCAACTTATTTTTCTCCAAAAAATAAGTTGAAATTTGTGTTTCCGTCCTACGGAGCATACTTGTTGCGCAAATTCCTTGCATTGGCTCAAACTGTGTTCAAGTAAAATATTAACAAAATTGAGACTCTGTACAGCCCTATTTATACTTCATTTGGGATAAAAAAGTACATTTTCTTTCTTGCTGATTTGTTGGACTGTTTATTCGTTTAATGCTTTCAATGTTAATGCTTTGCAGTTAAACGAATCAACAATTTAAACAGATAAACAAGTATATTCACACGCACAAATTTATCCCGTTTGCAGTATAGTCTCTATACATCACAAATCATGACCCCTTCTTTCAAAGCAGCCAATTGATCTTCGTAGGTTGGAATGAACTCCTGTGCAACGAAACCTTGGTAACCCGTTTGCACAATGGCACGCATGATCGCTGGATAGTTCAATTCTTGATTTTGATTGATTTCATTGCGTCCTGGAACGCCGCCAGTATGATAGTGTCCGATATAATCTTTGTATTGATTAATGGTCGCGATGATGTCTCCTTCCATAATTTGCATGTGGTAAATATCGTAGAGCAATTTAAAATTAGTCGATCCAATTTTATCGACCAAAGCTGCTCCCCAAGGCGTGGTATCGCATTGATAATCAGGATGATTGACCTTACTATTCAAAAGTTCCATTACTACCATTATATCACGCTTTTCGGCATGTTTTATGATCTTATCCAAACCGATGGCACAATTTTCTATCCCTGCTTCTGCTGAAATCCCATTGCGATTACCTGAGAATACGATTACCGTTTCTATGCCTTGATCTGCGGCGGCATCTATCAAGTCGATATAAGGTTGGTAAAGTCGTTCGTGAAATTTAGGATTGTTAAAACCTTCGGTAAGGCTCGCACCTTTCCGAGTACCCAAAGCACTGGTAAGTTGATGACTTTTTAAAATACCCCATTCCTCTGGCGTAGTCAATTCGATGGAAGCAATGCCGATTTCCTGCGCCCCTTCGCACAGTTGCTCCAATGGAATATCTTGGTAGCACCAGCGGCAGACAGAATGTTTAATGTTCCCTTTCATAGCAGTAGTGATGGTGGTGTTGCTGGTATTTTCCTGCTTGCTAGTAGCCGATGAATCCGCTGCTGTTTCGCAAGTGGTCGCAATAGAGAGCGTACCCAATCCTAGAATGGTAGTTTTGACTGCATCCCGACGTTTCATTTTATTTCGTTTTGTTTCGACTGGAAAGTTAATAAAGTATTAGGAAATTACAAATCTTTATCAAATGCCTAAAATACTTTTTAACTTTGACCTGCGTTTTGTGCTAGTGGTATTTGGCTAGAAGTGGGGTGCTATAAGTGAATAGTCAGACTCGCAAACTTTATTTTGGATAGTTAACCACAAAGAAACAAAGAAAATAAGGCTGGATGTCAGACCTGCAAGCTGCAGTGAGATATGATTATGGCGATCAGGCAGTCAAAATGAGTTCTATAATTAGCTTATAGTCAATGTTTTGTAACCTTAGAAGGACTACTTTTCTAAGATTGGAATTTAGTCCCACTGGATCGGTAAACCTTAAGGATTGCCGAGCCTACTGTATTTGAAGAACATTTATGCGTATACGAATTTTTGAGTAGTGCTTGGAATAAATCTCAGTAACGTTCTTGAGATCGCGCAACAAGTATGCCCAAAAGTTTTTTATGGACGGAAACACAAGTTCTCAGTTATTTTTCCTGAGAAAAATAACTGAGAACTTGTGTTTCCGTCCGAAGAGACTTACCGAGCATATTTTTTGCTCAATTATCTTGCATAGACTCAGGCTGTTTCCAAGAAACAATGAAGCCATGAATCCATGAATCCGTGCAACCATGAAGCCATGAAGCCATGAATCCATGAATCCATGAATCCATGAAGCCATGAATCCATGAAGCCATGAATCCATGAATC
>JBCDKV010000013.1:0-18523 GCA_038746215.1 Bacteroidota bacterium
GCTACTCTTCTAAGATTGGAATTTGAACTTACTGGATCGGTAAGCCCTTAGGATTGCCGAGCCTACTGTTACGAGCTGCTAGGCAATCCTTGAGGCTTACCGATCAGTAGGTGTTTACAACCTTAGAATGGTAGCCTATTTTTCTTAGTGCCTTAGCGGTTTGTTTTGACCTAATGCGCAGTAGTTTACGTCCAATACATAAACACAAAAACGTCCAAAACCCTGAGGGCTTGCGTAGAAATAAACGTCACACTTGATGCGGTCTTTTTGCTTTCATACTGCGTTGTCAAAGTAGTCACTTATCCAGATAAACTCCCACTTTGATACCTTGTCTGAAAACAAAAACCTCCACCTCAATTTGTATCATTCATTTCTACGCAAGCCCTAGACCTTGGACGCTGCTATCAATATATCTTCTGTCGAAGAAAATATTAGTTTTTCGTCTTATTAATGTAGTGCTGTAGTTCCTTGCGTGCCATAAATATACGACTCTTCACTGTACCAAGAGGCAAGGACAGTTCATCTGCAATTTCTTGGTATTTGTAGCCAATGAATCGCATTTTGAAAGGTGTCGCTAAATTATTATCCAAACGAGCGATCAATCCTTGTATCTCTTCCACTGCCATACTCACCTCACCTGAGTTTCCAGTACTATGTGTGCCTGAATTAATCAAGTAATCCGTATCCGTCCAATCGGATAGCGTCCTATTCTTTTTCTTTTTTCGGTAGTTATTGATGAAGATATTCCGCATAATGGTCATCAACCAAGCCTTCAAATTGGTTTCAGACTGAAACATCTCTCGGTATTTGAATGCTCTATATGCAGTTTCTTGATACAGGTCTTCGGCATCATTGAAGTCATTGGAGAGTTTCATGGCAAAAGCTTTTAAAATATGCTCCATACCATTAAATTGACTAACAAACTCGTTTGCATTCATGTTGTAGTAGTTTTACTAGTTTTATTTATGATAGTATTGCTTTCATTTTATTACACAAAATCGTATGCATTTGTTTTATCTTAAATTAAAATATTATTATTTCTCACTACAATTCCTTGATTTACAGGTAAATATCAATAAAAATATTTTTTTGCTAAAAATTTCCGAACAAAGATAAAAAAAATGTGTATTTATGATAGTATTACTATTAAATAGTATTCTAAATATAAAAACACCCACACTTATTGATTTTGAATACGGTAATACTATTAGATTTCTAAATTGAACTAAACACAGCACACATGAGAAGATTGTATGCGATAAGTTTGATATTATTGGTAGGAATTTGTGGACAGGTAGAAGCGCAGTCTAATAATATGGGTTTCACTACGACCACAAATATTGACAGCCCTCAGCGGTACGGGAATGGCAGCTTATTCTATTTGGCGCAGGGTGATAATTTGATGGCGCAAGGAGAGTTTGAGCAAGCGATTATTGCTTACGATAATGCTGTGCAACATGATCCACTTCTCGCTGAGGTTTATGTGAAGCGTGCGCTAGCCAAACACAGAATTGGAAGGGTACGAGAAGCAGAAGCGGATTTTGCACAGGCAAACGCCTTCAATCCCTACGCAGCCGATTTGTACAGCGAGCGAGGAGGTGCAGCGAGATTGAGTGTTTTAGCTTTTGAACCATATCAGTGGCTCACCACGATTAGTTTAGAAGACAGACTTAATTTCTACGGACAGTACTTGCAGCAAACTAAGCTCCCTAATGAAGTCAATAGGACGATTAGTTTGATCAGAACGGGTGCTTACGATCAGGCTTTGGAAGTACTCAATATATATACAGAGCAATCAGACCAGCATTTGGCAATTGCTTACGATTTGATAGGCTTAGTTCACGGTCAAAATGATCGTCTTGAAGAGGCTTATGATGCACACCTCGAAGCAATTGAAATAGATGACGAATTTGCAATAGCTCATTACAGTTTGAGCTGGGTAGAAAAAATGTTGGGCAATTATAATGATGCCATAGCACACATTAGTCGTTGCATTGAAATTGATGCTAGTTTATATCAGGCTTATTTTCAAAGGGCTATGTTGTATAAGCTAGTTGGCAAGTATGATTTGGCATTAGAAGACTATCAGTTGTTGAGTCAAAAAACGACAGGAGCAGAATTGGATATTCGCTTTCACAAGGCGATGACCAATAAAATGGCGGGCAACGCAGCAGAAGCTTTACGAGACATTGACAGATTGATCAGAGAGCGCAGACAGGAAGATGCTTTACTATACAAACTCCGTGGCAATATTTACATGCTACTAGGAAAGTACCAATATGCGGTCAACGACTACAACAGAGCAATTGCTCTAGACAATGATTTTGCTGAAGCTTTCTTTAATAGAGGCATGGCTAGATTGATGTTGTACAACCGACCCGATGCTTGCTATGATTTAGAACAAGGGGTTGAGCTAGGTTACGAAACGGGTGCTAAGCGATTTCAATTGTTCTGCGGATTTTGAGAAAGAAGGTGGTTCATTCCACTGCATACATATAGTATACACCCCATTCCTCTTTTACTCCAGCGCCAGTGCATTCCCCAAAACAAAAGCGTGTGTTTTCATTCAAATAAGTGAGAGTTGTTGTAATGGTGAGGGGACGTCTATAAATAAATTTATGATTGTATGTTAGAAAATGATCCTTGAAAGGCGTTCCCTCTTTTAAATTTGAAACAACAGAGCTAAAATAAATAGATCATGAAATGATTAATCTACTTCCAATTATTTTTTAACAAAGTTAAAAATCATTCGATTATGAAATATAAAATGTTTTTAATGATTCTGGTAGCAGTTGGAATGTTGTCCAGTTGTGCCGTTGTTCGGCAAGGAGAGGTAGGTGTAAAGCGTACTTTGGGTAAATATTCTGATAAGCCTTACACAGAAGGACTCAAGGTATTCAACCCATTGACCTCTAGAATTATAAAGATATCAACACAGACAGAAAATATGGAAGTTGCGCTAAGTATTCCTTCTAAAGAGGGTCTAAACATACGCTCAGAAGTATCCATACTGTACCGTGTTATTCAGAAAGAAACACCCGATTTGTTACGTGAAATCGGTACAGATTTTGAGCGTAATATCATACTGCCTGTTTTCCGCTCCGCAGTTTCTGATGTCTCTTCTCGCTTCTTAGCAAAAGATATGCACACGAGTGAAAGAGCCATTATTGAGAAAGCAATCAAAGAGCAAATGATGGGGCTACTGGAAGGAAGAGCCATTGAAATAGAAGCAGTATTGTTGAAAAGTATTCAACTTCCTCCAAGTTTGGCACGTGCCATAGAAGCAAAACTGGAAGCAGAGCAACAAGCACAGCGTATGCAGTTTGTCTTGGATGAGGAAAGAAGAGAAGCAGAACGAAAAAGAATTGAAGCCGAAGGTATTCGAGATGCACAAGCGATCATTTCAGAAGGTCTGAATCCCAATGTATTACAGTTCAAATCCATAGAAGCCTTTTTGGAACTAGCGAAATCATCGAATACCAAAATAATAATTACGGATGGAGATATGCCTATGATAATGGAGAGTGAGAATGCTGAAGGGAAAAATGCCAATTTCTCGATCAGAAATTAAAATGTTTGGGTCTTTTTAGAAATCTTGTTTGTTATTCTAGCAGCTCGTCATCATACCGAGCTGTTTTTTTTTGCCTTTTCTTTTACCCCCAAAAAAAAAGGGCAACGACATCACAATGGATGTCGCACCCTGTATAACCCCAAAAAACCAAATGAAAACAATCTACATATTAAAATCTTTAGGTTTTATTGGAATAAAATTACACTAATCATAAATCATACACAAATATACGACTAAAAATCAACTTACAAAATATAAATGGTATGAAAACGAGTATGACTGATACAAATTACGTTCTCTAACGCAAAATGGAATTATCTCACAATTTAGATGTACTTTTTTTGGAAAGTCACCTTTTCATTATTTAAAAGAACGTTCTTACTATGGTATTTCTAATTCGCTATTCACGTAAAAAACGAATGATATACTACTTTGTTCAAAAAACTGACAAAATTTGATATTTATTGTCGGCAGTTCCATACTTTAACTTCTTTGTCTCTATTAATGATTACGCCCTAAAATGCAGCGTTACTACTTAATGCTACTCACAAATAATTCATAATCAAGTATTAGTGACGAATCCTGATTACCCAATTGAACTTCTCTACCTTAAATGTCATTATTTTTATACTTTTGCCAAGCAGTTGATGCTAGGTATTGTCTTCTAGAAAGCTGATACGCTACAAAACTGTCCTTTTGGTCAAAATACGTTAAGGCTGTACGAAGTTCTTTTTTAGCATTTCACATCCTGAGTCAATGCCAAAAAATCGCGCAGTAAGTATGCTCAGCAGTTCTTCGGACGCACCTAAAAATACATCTTGAATGACAATAAATATATATTTACGCTTTGCTTTGATTGGTGTCTTCTTGGTCGGAGGCGTTGTACTCGCAATTCTATTTGGCTTCTGGTATTCTTTTCCGCTTTTGTTGGCTGGTATTATTCTGCTGGCAGGCTATTTACTACTTGGTACCGTACAATCGGCAGGTGTTCTGATGCAATCCATGGATATAGACGCCGCAGAAAAGCGACTAGACTTGACGCTTAGCCCAAAGTTACTTTACACGACCAATAAAGCATTTTATTATATCCTCAAAGGCACGTTCGCTGCCCAGCGCAAGGATATGGAAGAGAGCGAAAAATGGCTTAAACTGGCGCAAGAGGTAGACGTCCCTACGGACAATGAACGGGCGATGATTGAGTTACAATTGGCGAATATCAATGCCAATAAAGGAAAATGGAAAGTGGCAGAAGGACATTTTCGCAAAGTCAAGAAAATGGACATCACCGAACCCAATTTGCAGGCTCAAATCATGGAATTTGAGAAGGTATTCGCGCAAAGGGGACAAGCCAAAGCCGCAGCTCGTATGGGGCGACAAGGTGGTATGATGCGTCCTGGTGGCAAAAGACGGCGTCCTAAAATGAGGTAGTTCTTGGGTTGTTAGCTGTTAGCAATTGACTGTTAGTCATTAACTATTGATGCGAATAACGGGTAAAATATTCCATTCTATGGTAATAATAGCTTTGCTAAACTTTTGAAACTTAGTAAAGTGCTTGAGATCGCGCAACAAGTATGCCCAAAGGTTCTTTTATGGACGGAAACACAAATTTACTGAGTATACTTGTTGCTCAATTTGCGGATATTAACCTGAACTATATCTGAGTTAAATGTCAATAAAAATGAAATCTGCACAGCCGTTATTCGCATTATTGTAATACTTTTATGATCCAAACAATCATTTTTACTAACAAAATTTATTAATAACATGACTTTAGATCAGCTAAAGGAATTAAAAGGGCGTTTGCTGTTGGTAAGGAGGTATCTTTGACGTCGCTAACCGATTAATTCAGATAGAAGAAAAACAGCAATTGACCCTCGACCCGAACTTTTGGAACGATCCCAAAGCCGCCGAATTGGTGATGAAGGAAATCAAGAGCCACAAACATTGGGTGAGCAATTACCAAAAGGTAGAGGCGGTCGTAGAAGACTTGGAAGTGCTGGAAGAGTTCCAGAGAGAAGGAGAAGCTAGTGAAGCCGAAGTAGAAGAAAAATATCAAGAAGCCCTCGCGGCTATTGATGATTTGGAATTCCGCTCAACGCTGAACAAGCCCGAAGATGAATTGGGTGCGATTTTGGAGATCAACGCTGGAGCAGGTGGAACAGAAAGTTGCGACTGGTCGGAAATGCTACTGCGCATGTACCTCATGTGGGC
The DNA here is from genome assembly GCA_038746215.1 of Bacteroidota bacterium. GTDB lineage: Bacteria > Bacteroidota > Bacteroidia > Chitinophagales > Saprospiraceae > JAAUTG01. Next base: position 5,783 of record JBCDKV010000013.1, read on the forward strand.
AGAAAAGCAAGGTTTCAAAGTATCGGAACTCAATCGCCAAGATGGAGATGTGGCGGGTATCAAGTCCGTAGCCATCGAAATCAAAGGAGATTTTGTATTCGGACTTTTGAAAGGCGAAAATGGCGTGCATCGACTAGTGCGCATCAGTCCATTCAATGCACAGGGTAAGCGCATGACTTCCTTTTCCTCCGTTTTTGTGCATCCTTCCGTAGACGACAGCATCGAAGTGGAGGTGAATCCAGCAGATTTGGAATGGGATACTTTCCGAGCCAGTGGTGCGGGCGGACAGCATGTCAACAAGACCGAATCGGCAGTGCGTGTGCGACATTTGCCTTCTGGTTTGGTCGTAGAATGTCAACAAGAACGTTCGCAACACCTGAATCGAGAGAAAGCCCTCCAAATGCTCAAATCGCGCTTGTATGAATTGGAATTACAAAAGCAACAAGCAGCGAAGAGCGAAATCGAATCGGGAAAATCTAGCAATGAATGGGGTTCGCAAATTCGGAGCTATGTCTTAGACGACCGACGCGTGAAAGATCATCGTACCAATTATCAGACTAGCCAAACGGATGCCGTACTCAATGGCGATCTGGATGACTTTTTGAAGGCTTATTTAATGAATGATGGCGTGAGCTGAGGATGGAAGGCTTGATGAAGAAGCCCTCCTACCCTGTCCGTTATCAAGAATAAAAAACAATGACTTTCATGTTTTGAGCTGATCTTTTGCGCTCATAAGTACTTATTTTCTTCAGAAGGGTACACAATTTTGAGATTTCGCTAAGTCGCGTCCAAAAAACCTTTTAAGGTGGGTTTTTTGGATGCTTCAAGGGGTTCTTAGGGGTAAAAAACAGCAACAATTGTTGATTTTTACTGTTTTTTACCCCTAAAACCCCTCAGGCAGAAAGTTTTTCCACTCAGAAAAAAAACTTTCTGCGGCTTTCAGAGACGAAGTACTCATTTTTTAAACTGTGTACCCTTTTGAATCATTTTCCTAAGAATCTCACGCAATACAAAAAAATTGAGCGACAAGTATGCTTAGTAATTCTCTTCGGACGGAAACACAAATTTCAACTTATCCTTATAGTGAAATTTTGTGTTTCCGTCCATGAAAGGGCTTTGCCAAGATTTATTTCAAGTATTGCTCAAAGCTTTGTATACACCTAAATCTGAGTTGATTATTTCTCATCTCAGCAAATCTTGGTTATAGATCGCAATAGCATGATTTAGATCATTGAAAGAAGCTATCCTCAGAAATCCTGCGGTGGTTATTCCAATCGCACTGATACCGAGCAAATTTGGGTTTAGTCTATCGTTTTCTAAATCAAAAGCAAGAAAGTACAATCCAATACTGACTACCGTCAAGGCACTAGAGGCAATTCGCTTAGTTCTGTACTGCTTGAACTCTACCGCAGCGTATGGGCTGACTTGCAAATAATCTTTGATTTTTCGCCCCATGAATCCGATGTTCTTATATTGTCCGTTGACTACAAATTTAGTTGGCGAAAGTAACGGAAACTGTAGATAAATGCTGCTATCCTGATACGTTCTATACTGCTCTGTGTACTGCCCAAGTGCTTGGGTATTCGTTACGAAAAGGCAAACGAATAGTGCATAGAATGCAATGCGTACATTTCTCATAGCTATAAAATTTTGTGTTGTGTAATTTTACGTAAGTAGGTGGGCTTGATTACCCGAGGGCATGATGGTGGATAATGCTAGGCTTACCTTTCATGTATATACGTAAGATGGGCAAGCTCTAAGGTATCCGCCACTACGATCTACATTTTTGATCCGATTGAGTACTTTCAGTGAAGTTGTTAAAGACAAGTAAGCTGATACTTACCTTAATAGGTCTTGATTGTAAAGTACCGCAGCCCGATTCAAATGATTAGAAGCAACATTCTCGAATAAACTTGCTGTGGTTACACTGACTAACCCAATACTTAAAGCCATTGGATTACCAATCGAACTTTCAGAATTATTGTTATCATCAGCGAGTACTGCTAATACTATGCCTACGGTAGTCAATACATTAGCAATCGCTTTATTTGTTCTATATTTCTTAAAAGCTACGGTAGCATTAGGACTTACTTGTAAAATAGGCTTTAAATTTTTTCCCATGAAGCCTATGCTTTTCTTTTCGTTACCTAGCACAAACTTCCGCCCTAATAGATACATGCTACTGTCCTGATAAATATTATATTCAGGAGAATACAGAGCAAAAGCTTTTGAGTTTAGTAAATCCTGATTGTAGACATCTATGGAGCGTTGCAACTGATTAGAAGCCCCCCATTTGAAAAAGCCTCCTACCGATGTAGTAATTGCGCCAATGCTCAGGAGATTAGTATGCCTAATGATATTTTCGGAATCAGTATAGTTTAGAGATGCCGCTAACAATCCCAATCCAGTAACTGTCAAGACATTTCCTATATTATTGTTGACGCGATACTTTTTAAACGCTACTATCGCATTGGGATGGACTTCTAAAATGGGTTGTAAGTTTCTGCCGAGAAATCCAATGCGCTCCTGTCTATTATTTTGCACAAATTTGGCATTGATAGCACCTAAATTCTGAATATAAATGCTACTGTCCTTATAGGTAGTATACTCAGGAGAATATTGCGCCTTAACGTCTGAATTTGTCAGCATAAGGCATAGCAAGGTAGCCGATAATGCAAGCATTATGTTTTTCATATAGATAAATTTTTTACTGTAAAATTAGATATACTCTTAGCTCGACTTTAGCCATTAGCAGTTGGCTATTAGCCGATAGCGTTTAACTTATAGTGATCACATTTACTTACACTCAGTAAAAAAGTGCGCGTGTAAGTAAATCTATCGTACTGACTTGTAAGCACTCACGATACAAGCCAACAGCTAATAGCAAAAGACTAAGAGCTAAGGTAAATGATAGCGAATACCAACTCCGCTTGCCCAATTACTTCTAAGGATTTGCTGTTGATTGTTTTTGAATAAAGGACTCAGATCAAACCAATAACTGGACTCTACCATAAGTGCCCATTTTCGACTTTTACTAATCGGTAGTTCTGCTTGAAAACCTATATTCCCTTCGATATTTACAAGGTGTAGTGGTTCTACTGCTGAAGTTCGAACTGCCTCCACTGCAAATACATCCTCACCGTCTCTTGCACTCAGTGCTTCTGGCCCCTCAATAGTTGTAAATACCCCACTAAACCCAATTTTTGGCATGATGCTACTCGTCCGAGCATCTAATTTGTAAGCAGCATTTAAACCAATCCGCTGACTCCTCACCTGCTGCTGGCTGATAATATAGAATGTTTTTTCACCTGCTTCTATTTCGGGTGTTTTGGCAGAAACCAATAGGTTGCCTTCGAGGGTTTCAAAGAGCGCGGTTTGCTCAAAAGGAATACGCTTCGGTCCACCATCAATCAATACGAAAATGTCTTGTTGCGTAAATGATTCATTAACGGCAAATTCAAGCACCTCACGATTACGGTTGTGGCTTAGGTGTAGCCCTACATACCATTGATGATTAAGAATCAGACCTGCTTCCAACTCCGCATGAACATTATTACTGACCGTGGAGCGTACAGGCTGTTTGTTCGCTACTTCGCCCTGTGCGTCAAAAAAACTCTGCTGATAAAAATGTCTTTGTCGCGCTAAGCTTTTTAGCCCAATGTACTTGCTAATATGTATTGGCTTTTTTTCTTTTTCTACGGAAATTGTCGCTACTTCGGTCGGTATAGTTGGAATGGTTTTGGAGGATGTTAAGTCAGCAATAGATATATGTTTTCTTAATTGAATAGGTACATTTTCAGCGGTAGTGCTACGTAAAACAGTGTGCTGAATGGGCGGTTGTGTTAATTGGATCAATTGCCAATTGTTTCGCCTTTGATCGGTTGTGCTGATTGGACTAGAAGGCATTACTTTTGCTGGCACACCATTAGCATTAGTGTTAGCAGCAACTTCGGTTTCACCGCTGGGGTAATTTTCACCTTCTTTGATTATTTCTGCCATCGCTTGCTCCACTTCGTTTGTTTCTGCGTCTTGCCCTTCCATTTGTTTGCTATTAAAACTCCATACCATCGTAGAAAGTAATAGCGCACTAAATAGCAATAGTAGTATCCAAACAAAAAACTTATATGATTTGGATGGACTGGACTGCAATTCCACTAGGGTCTGTTCCCAAATGAACTCAGGCGGGTTTTCTTCGTAATTTGCCAAGTTTGACCGAAAATAATGTTCTATTTTGTCTTTATCTTTCATGCTTGTTTGTGCTAAGGAATGGTACACAAATAAATTTACATTTTGACTTGCTGCATCCCGACCGCTTGCGGTTCATTCGCTTGAATATTCTTAATATTCACCCTTTGGGATCGCTCATTCATCCTTACTCTGCGTTATAAAAAGCCTTACAGAACTAGGCTATGCCTAGCCCCCCATCCCTTCGGGTTCAGGAACTTACATTCCTTCATGCCTTGACTAAGAAAAAAATAGCTGCCTCAAAATTTGTAAATTTATTTATATCCCATTCCTAACAGTCCATTAATTCTTTTTCTAGCAAAGCCCTTAGACTTGCCTTGGCTCTGGACAGTTGAGATTTTGAAGTATTCACAGAAATATCTAGTAGTGCTGCGATTTCCTTGTGGCTATAACCTTCCACGACGTATAAATTGAAAACCGTCCGATACCCAACCGACAAGGATTGCACCATCTGCATCAGCTCTTTCGCACCCAAATCGCTCATAACATCTGCTGGCTGCTGCAAAGAAGCTGCGGTAGCATCTTCCATACCACTCACTTCAAAGACGTTGTGCCTCTTCCTCAATTGCTGCAAACAGACATTGATCATTACACGCCGCATCCAAGCACCCAAAGCACCTGTGGGTTTATACTGCTTCAAATCGCGAAAGATCACAATCAAGCCTTCCTGCATAAAATCCTCCGCCTCTACCCTATTTTTAGCATAACGCAAGCATACTCCAAACAGCATGGCCTTATGTTGCTGATAAAGTAGTGTCTGTGCTTTTGCATCTCCTCTTCTACAGGCTTTCAGTATATGTTGATCGCTTTTGTACAAATATAAATCTGTTTTATACCATGCTAGTGCAGAAAAGGGAGAAAAGGTTGCATAGGAGTAAAAAATTTGAGCAATTCAATAAAAGCCTTCGGATAGATAAGCCTATCCATTCCTACAAATTTATCCTATTTGCAATACTTAGGGCTTGCAAAAAAAATAAACGCTACACTTGATGCGGTCTTTTTGCTTTCATACTGCGTTGCCAAAATAGTCAGCATCCCATCCGCAAGCGGTTCACAAGCAGTGCTTGCCCATCCCGATAAACTCTCACTTTGACGCCTTGTCTGAAAACAAAAATCTCCACCTCAATTTATATCATTTATTTTTTTGCAAGCCCTTACCTGCAACCCTTTACTTTTCATCTTGTCTATCATAGTAGTTAAGAGCTTGTTTGGAAATTAATAATCGGTCTGCAAACGGCTCTTTTTCCGTTACTCGGCGTTAAAAAGGTGGTCAATTATCCAAACAAGCTCTAAACAAAGCGAAAGTTGAGACACGAAGACACACATATAAACTTGGTGGAAGCTTGTCGAAAGGGAGAACGACGTGCACAGTTCGAACTCTATAAGTTGTACGCTAGAGCAATGTACAACGTGTGTCTACGGATGTTAAATAACGAAGCGGACGCGGAAGACGTACTACAGAATTCCTTCGTCGATGTCTTTCGCAGAATGGACAGTTTTCGGCAGGAAGCATCCATCGGGGCTTGGATGAAGCGCATTGTAGTGAACAACTGCATTAATTTTTTGAAGAAAAAGCGCATTCGTTTTCAAGAACTGGAAGAGCGACATGCTAGCAGTATTGCAACGGTGGAAGTGAGTGCACCACAGATCAATGTGAAAGCGATTGACACTGCCATCAAGCAGTTGTCGGATGGGTATAGAATCGTTTTTTCGCTCTATGCCTTAGAAGGATACGATCACAAAGAAATCGCTCAAATTTTGAATATTTCGGAGGCAACTTCCAAATCGCAATACAGCAGAGCCAAACAAAAGCTAAGGTTGCTTTTGGGATCGGCAGATGGTTTGAGGCAAATGAATGGATGATGGGGAGTTGTTGGCTGTTGGCTGTTGGCTTTAAGCTAGATAGATAAAGCTAACCTACACTTAAATTTTTGTGAAAATTTGATAATTAGTGCTTTGTATCTGACTTCTTAAATCTGTCTATACTACTGGACATTTTGAATTTTTAACACATAGTCTTATAGCAGCGAAGCTGCAACACGTACTTTTTTTGAAACACATAGAAACATAGAACACATAGAGTAGCGTTTTTTTGCAAAAAACTATGTGTTTCTACTGTGGCTATGTGTTTTACAATCAATTATTTACGTACTAATTGTTTCAAAAGTCTTGTTTTTTTTGCAAACTTTTACAAGCATATAGTACATAGAAACACATAACAAATACTCAATCTGTCAGAATCAGAATTCACGGGATTTCCCCAAACAAGACGCATAGCATCTCATTTGGAAGGCTACGTGCCTAGTAATTCTGAAAATCAATAAATTCTGAAAATCCTGATTCTGACAGATTGAGTACTTACAGTTTTCTTAGTGTCTTAGTGGTTTATTTTACCCTAATATCCAGTAGTCTATCTCAGAATTAGAAAAAGTATGAAAAAAGATCATTTAGAGCAATACATAGCCGATCATCGAGCGGATTTCGATAGGTCGATGCCACCGCTGAAAACGTGGTATCAGATTGAGCAAACGCTCGATCAGCAAACGGGTAAGCGCAGAAAAATGCAGGTCTGGAAAATCGCTAGTATCGCAGCGGCAGTTGTCTTTTTGTTGGTCACTGGTGGTATCATCGGGAGCATTTGGACGACTAATGCGAGCGGCGATGCTACTGCTTCCACCGTCATTGTCAGCGAAGAATTTCGGGAAACGGAATCTTACTACCAGCAACAGTTAGACCAAAAGCTACAGCAACTAGCTACCTACAAAAATGAATCGCCGAAGATCATTGCGGATATGGAGCAAAGCAATGAATTTCTAGCAGAACTAAAAACAGAATTAGCGCAAGTCCCAAATGGGACAGAAGAAGTCGTGATTAGTAATATCATCAAGATCTATCAGATGAGGCTTCAAATATTAGAGCAAGTATTGGAAAATCTGGAACAATCAAAAATACAAAAACAAGAACAGAATGAAAAAAGCATATAATTTTTCGATCCTCCAACATTGCCTCTTGGTCATTGGATTAGCCATTTTACAGCTTACTGCCTTCGCGGGCGATGATTTATCAAAAACCATCACTAGGGAATTTAACATTGCTGCCAATGGCACAACAGAACTCAGCAATAAGTATGGCAAAATGGACATTAACGTCTGGGATAGAAATCAGGTCAAAATTACAGTGACGGTAAAAGTGAGTGCGAACAATGAGCGAAAAGCACAAGATGCTTTAGATGGCATAGACGTGGATTTTAGTAATAGTAGCGATTACGTTTCCGCAGAAACAGAGTTTGACTTCAAAGGTTGGAACAACAATAATGTGAATTATAAAGTAGCTTATGAAGTCTACATGCCAGCAACTAACCAGTTGAAAGCCAGCATGAAATACGGTAATTTACGCTTAGGAAAACTACAAGGCAGGGGCGAAATCGAGGTAAAGTACGGTAACTTCTATATTGAGTCCTTAGGGGACAATTCTAGCATCGAACTAGCCTACTCCAATTCTGACTGTACCATCCTAGCAGCACAAAATCTGGAATGCGATGTGAGCTACAGTCGTATGCACATCTACGAAGCGAAGGACATAGAACTAGATAGCAAATACTGCCAAGGTATGGAAATCGAAAGCTGTAGAAATCTAGAGATCGATTCTGGTTATGATCGTTACACCATCGGAAAAGCCAATCGCTTGGAACTAGATACAGAGTACTCCAACTTTACGCTAGTAGAGGTGGAAGATGCAACGATAGAAGCGGACTACACCAATGTGAAAATTGAGCAACTCAAAAATAGTTTAGATATTGAATTGTCGTATAATAATTGTGTCATAGAAAAAGTGATGAAAGGTTTTAGCCTCGTCAAAGTGGATGGCAGTCACGCGAATTTCAAATTAGGCGTAGAGGCTGGTTCCAGCTATCGTTTGCAAGCCGAAGGCAAATACTCCAATGTTCGCTTTGATGATGAAGGGATGACTATTCGACGAGATATACAAAAAAGCAATGCCTTTGAAATAGAAGGTGCTAAAGGTGCTGCCAATGCCAGGAGTCGCATCGTTGCAGAGCTATCTTATGGTGGTTTGAAGATTTGGGAAGAATGAGGTTAAGCGTGTTTTGCTTTTCTGCTTGTTGATTGTATGTACGAGAAGCACTTGTTTTTTACACGATGGAGCAATGCAGTTGACTTTTCTTTAAACTCCTTGATCGGAATTTTTAGTACTTGTTCTCTTCCTGATACTACGACGATTTGATCCTTAATTGAATACTTAAAATCACCAGTTGATTCTCAAAAAACAAAATAATTAGAAGCTACTATTTCTTAAAAATATGATGATGATGATAATCTAAAAAGTCTTTTGATGGCAGAAACTTGTCAGGGAGGCTGATCTTTTTATTATCATACTTTAAAAATAAATCTTTAATAGAATTGTCTCTCTTTAGGTCAGCAATAGCGGACGATAATTTCACTTTAAAATCAGGGGTAATTGTAATGTACCCCTTATCAAAAGCTTTGTCGTGGATAGAATTTAGACAAATACCATTTCTTGGATTCAATCTATTTTCTTTATCTTTTGCCCAAGGTACTATATGACTAGCAACTAACAAGTCTGGAACAGATAAACCAGTTATTGCGCACTTTAGATTGTAAGATGATAAAATTGTAGCACGAAAAAAACTTTGATTAACTCTTTGCTTAACAATTTTTTCTCTATCGATTCCTTTTGGAAGTTCTTCAACATCTCTCATGTCAATTTGAGCAGCCTCTTCAATTGATTTGTTTTGAAATTTAGAAATGAGAAGTTCACTTTCAAAAGCTAATCTTTCCCAGTTACCATCAAATTCATTCCAAATAATTTCTTCTAGTTTGCTACCATTTGATAGTCCCACAATACCTTTTTTCTTCAATTCAGGATCTAGCCTTCCTAAATTACCTATTTTCATGTTTAGGGCAGAAGGAGATCTTCCTATAATTTTAGCATATTTTATTACAGTAGGATTACTTTTACTACTGCTCTTAAATGGTATTTTGCAGTATGCATTGAAGGCAATAATCGTTTCCTCCCTTGACCAATTATTTCTTGCCATCTTCTAATTTTACACTCAAAAGTGGAAACGTTTTTAAAATTCCCCTACTTAACTCATCTCACAAAGATATTCAATCGTCCGTTTCTAATGAAGTTTTGCTTTTTCTTTTTTGCTGGTTGAAAACAGGATATATTTTTTATTCACTCCGTAAACTTTCAATAGGATTCGCTAGAGCTGCTCTCACACTCTGAAAACTCACCGTAAATAGTGCAACCCCAATCGTTGCCAGACCTGCCAAAACAAATATCCACCATTTAATCTCTACGTGATAAGCGAAGTTGGAGAGCCAATATTGCACGGCGTAATAAGCAATAGGGACAGCGATGATAAAGGCAATCATCACCAATTTTAGGAAGTCTTTGGAAAGCAAGCCAACAATATTTGCGATACTAGCCCCGAGTACTTTTCGGATGCCAATTTCTTTCTGCCGACGTTCAGCCGTGAACAGTACTAAGCCCAGTAACCCCAAGCACGAAATCAGAATGGCGAGTCCGCTAAAGTATTTGGAAAGGGTAGCAACTTTATCTTCTGCTTCGTAGAGTGCTTGGTATTTGCTATCCAAGAAGGAATAGGCGAAAGTATGATCTGGATGAAATTGCTTGAAGATTTGCTCGACTTGTGCAATCGTATTCCGCTCTTGTCCATTGGTGAGGCGCAATAAAATGTCTCTTCCACCTGATCGAAACCTAAAAATCAGCGGTTCTATTTTTTTGTGAATGGAACCATACTGAAAATCCTTGACCACACCAATAATTTGCTCGTATTGCCCACTGCCATGTTCCACCATTTTCCCAATAGGATCTTCTAGTTGCATCAGCTTTGCGGCGGATTCGTTAATGACAATTTTGGAATCATCATCCTTCATTTGATTAGAAAAAGAGCGTCCCGAAGACACTTCCATACCCAAGGTTTCAATGACATTATAGCCGATGCGTGGGGCTTCAAATAGTATCTTCTTGTCTGCCGCTTCTCCACGCCACGAGTAGCCACTTTGATTGTCAAAACGATTGGTGATGTTGGAGTACATATTGCCTACATCTTCTACACCCGCTATCTTTTTCAATTCCGCTAAAAATACTTGTGGATCACCTTCGTGCGCAGGACGCTGGAAAGTCAATACATTGTCGCGTTCGTATCCTAGATGTTTGTTTTGGATAAAATTCATTTGTTGCTGAATAATCAGCATGCTCACGATGAAAATGACCGACAGCACAAATTGAAAGACTACCAAACCTTTCCTGATCCATTGCTCGCCCATTTTGGCATCTAGTTTACCTTTCAAGACTGTGATGGGTTTGAAACCAGACAAATAGAAAGCAGGATAGCTTCCTGCTAAAATGCCCGTCAATAGGCTAATGCCTAAAATAGAAAAAAGCAGCGTGGGTTGGAGGGAAATTTGTAGTACTTTTCCCGTTAGATCATTGAAAGCAGGAAGGCAGAGATAGACGATAAAAAGTGCCAATAGCGTGGACAGTAATGAGAGTAAAATTGCTTCGCTAAAGAACTGCCCCATCAAAGTGGTACGACTGGCACCGACTACTTTTTTTACGCCAATTAGTTTTAATTTTTTGGAAGCTTGAGCCGTAGATAAATTCATAAAATTGATCGCAGCAATCAGTAAAATGAGTAGTGCGATAATCGAAAATAATCTGACGTAGATAATTCTGCCACCTGTGACGACTCCATTTTCGTAATTCCCATAGAGGTACTGCTCAGAATACTTTTGGACAAATAAGGTTCTGGGTTTATTGAACTGGCGTTTCTCTTTGTATAATTGGGTCATTTTTTCGCTCAAAAGTGCTAAATCGGTATTGTCTTTTAACAATACGATGGTTTCCGCATATCCTCCCGACCATTCGTTGGCATATCGATCCCAATCAATCAGCCAATCGTAATGGACTACTGCATCAAATTGATGGCTGGCATTTTGAGGAACGTCTTGGTATATCCCACTAATTTGAAACTGTGCATCGAAATAATCATTGCTCCAAACGAGTGCTTCGCCAATTAAGCCAGTGGTTTTTCCAAACAACTTTAATGCACTGCTCTCCGATAGTACAATGCTGTTTTTATCTTTCAAAAGTGTCTCTACATTTCCTTCGATCAATGGATAAGAAAATAATTCAAAGTAGTTTTCGCCAGCAAAAAGCCCTTCTACATCTAATTTCGTATCTGCTTTTATGAGCATCCCTTTGGGTTTGAAAATACTGTAGTGCTGCAAAGTGGCTGCTTCTACTTCTGGTAATTCCTCCACTAGCGTTTCTGCCAAAACACCAGGTGTACCTTTCCAAATCTGATTTCCATTGGGCAACTCCGCATTAATCATCACTTGATACAAGTGCGCATCATTTTGGTGAAATTTATCAACGCTCCATTCATCATTCACCCAAAGATAAATCAACAAGACACAAGTCAGCCCTGTGGATAGACCAAGCAGGTTGATGAGGAAGGTATTTTTGTTTTTGAGGAAGCTTCTAAAAGCCAATAGAAGGTTGTGACGAAGCATGATGTTTGTTTTTTATTCGTTTCTCAAAGCCTTAATCGGATTCGTAATTGCTGCCTTTACAGACTGCAAACTCACTGTCAACAAAGCAACACCGATTGCTCCAATGCCTGCCAGCGCAAACACCCACCATTGTATGTCAATGCTATAAGCAAAATCTTGCAGCCAATCATTCATCAAATACCAAGCAATCGGCGTAGCAATAAGAAAAGCGATACCAACCAATTGGATAAAATCCTTAGAGAGCAGTGTGACGATGCCCGTGACGCTTGCACCGAGTACTTTTCGGATGCCAATTTCTTTAATTCTACGTTCTGCGGTGAAAGTGGCTAAGCCAAAAAGCCCAAGGCAAGAAATGAGGATCGCAAAAATAGCAAAGTAGGAAGACAAGGTACTCACACGCTGTTCGGATTCGTAGAGCGCTTGGTAGCTGCTGTCCAAAAAGGCATAATCAAATATAAAGCCAGGTGCGAATTTTTGGTAGAGTGATTCGATCGCAGCAAGGGCTTCTGCTGTTCTACCCGATTCTAATCTTGCGACCACATTACCTGTACTCGCCATCCGAAAGTAGGCTGGTCCTACAGAACTGTGAAGTGATCTATAATGAAAGTCTTGTAGCACACCGATGATTTCAAACTGAAAATTTTCTGAAAGCCGAATCTGTTTTCCAATTGCCTCTTCTGCGGAGAATCCCATAGCGGCTACGGCTGCTTCGTTGACGATTATTTTACTGCTATCGGATGCAAACTTTCTATCGAACCACCTGCCTTCAGCCATCTGAAATTCCATCGTTTCGTAGAAATCGTAGTCCACAAAAAACCGCTCGAAGACCGTCCGTTCCTCTGGTGCTTTTCCGTCCCATTCCACACCTGGATTGGAACTGACTTGCCCCATCAAACTATGACTTGTGCTGCCC